>WGLY01000025.1 GCA_016125335.1 Frankiales bacterium | reverse complement strand
CTACCGCCTCCGCGACCACCACGCACGGGCCGACCAACTCCGCCGCACCACCACCGGGACCCGTCAACCACTACAGTGACCGACGCCGCAAGGTGGGGAATTTCGGTGAGCACAACCGGGGAAATTCAGAGAGCGCCATCAACGAGCGTGACAAGGGCGACAAGTTCGAGCGGCTAATGCTCGAGTTCTTCCGGACCGACGTGCAGTGGTCGGAACGGTTTTCGGACGTCTGGTTGTGGATGGAATGGCCAGATCGTCGCGGCCGGCCCGACACTGGCGTCGATCTGGTCGCGGTGGAGCGCGAATCTGGCGACTCGGTGGCGATCCAGTGCAAGTTCTATGACCCTGCCTCGACCATCTACAAGGAGCACATCGACTCGTTCCTGTCCGAGTCGGGGAAACGCCCGTTCGCGCAGCGACTGATCGTCACCACGACCGATCGGTGGGGCCGAAACGCGGAAGCGGCCATCGAGAACCAACAGATACCCGTGCAGCGGCTGCGGTTCATGGACCTGGCCGAGTCCTCGATCGACTGGACTCAGTTCGACCTGTCCACGCCCGACGTGATGGAGCTCAAGGAGCGCAAGCAGCTCCGCCCACATCAGCAGGTCGCGCTGGAGAATGTCCGGGCTGGCCTGGGGGAAGCAGACCGCGGGAAGCTCATCATGGCCTGCGGAACGGGGAAGACGTTCACATCGCTGCGGATCGCCGAGGACCTCGTCGGGGTCGGAGGGAGGGTGCTGTTCCTGGTCCCGTCCATTTCGTTGCTGTCCCAGTCCCTGCGCGAGTGGTCGCTGGAGGCTGAGCTCGAGCTGAGGCCGTTCGCCGTCTGCTCCGACACCAAGATCGGAAAGCGGACTCGGGCGCAGGAAGACGAGGACATCTCGGTCGTCGACCTCGCGCTGCCCTCCACCACAGACCCGGACAGACTCCACGCTCACCTGTCGAACGTCGAGGGCGGGGAGGGGAGGCTCACGGTCGTCTTCTCCACCTACCAGTCTCTCAGCGTGGTTGCGGCAGCCCAAGCTCGTGGCCTCGAGGACTTCGACTTGATCATCTGCGACGAGGCCCACCGCACCACCGGGGCTACCCTCGCCGGCGAGGACGAGTCCGCCTTCGTACGCGTGCACGACAACAACTTCATCAAGGCGGCCAAACGTCTCTACATGACGGCCACCCCGCGTATCTACGACGACACCTCCAAGGCCAAGGCCGGCCAGGCACAAGCGGTCATTGCCTCGATGGACGACGACACCCTCTACGGCCCCGAGCTCCACCGCCTCGGATTCGGGGAGGCAGTCACCCGAGGGCTGCTTACCGACTACAAAGTCCTTGTCCTTGCAGTCGATGAGAAGGAGGTCGCCAAGACCTTTCAGATTCAACTGGCAGACGAGAACTCCGAACTCCGACTCGACGACGTCGCGAAGATCGTCGGGTGCTGGAACGGGCTGGCCAAGCGCGGCCATGCGGAATCAGGCTTCGGCGAGGACATCGCGCCGATGACGCGCGCTGTCGCCTTCGCCGGTTCGATCGCCAAGTCCAAGCAGTTCGCTGAGATGTTTCGTGAGGTGACCGCGGAGTACCTCGCTGCCCACGAGCGCGATGAGGAAGTCGCTGACGCGCCTCCGCTCGCGTGCGAGGTCGAGCATGTAGACGGCACGTACAACGTCCTCCTCCGAAACGAGCGCCTGGATTGGCTCAAGGCGGAGACCGAGCCAGGGACCTGCCGCATCCTGTCCAATGCTCGATGCCTGTCCGAGGGTGTCGACGTGCCGGCGCTCGACTCTGTCATGTTCCTCAACCCTCGCAAGTCCGTCGTCGACGTCGTTCAGTCCGTGGGTCGTGTCATGCGCCGCGCCCCGGGGAAGCACTATGGCTACATCATCTTGCCGATCGGAATCCCCGCCGGTATGACACCAGAGGAAGCCCTCAGGGACAACACCAAGTACCAAGTCGTGTGGGAGGTTCTCCAGGCCCTTCGGGCCCACGACGAGCGCTTCAACGCCATGGTCAACAAGATCGAGCTCAATCGAACCCGCGACGACCGGATCCAGATCATCGGAGTTGGAGGGGGAGCAGGCGACTCCGACGGGACATCCACCGCGACAGCCGTACAGGGCGTCCTCAACCTCCAGTGGCTCGACGAGTGGCGCGACGCGATCTACGCCAAGATCGTCACCAAGGTTGGAGACCGTCGGTATTGGGAGGACTGGGCCCAGGACATCGCCGCCATTGCAGAGGCCCATCGCACGCGCATTGCCGCACTCCTTGCCGACCCGACCACGGGCGTGCAGGCCAAGTTCGATGAGTTCCTGATGGGCCTGCGCGGAAACCTCAACGAGTCGATTACGCCGGACGATGCCGTCGATATGCTGGCGCAGCATCTCATTACTCGGCCAGTCTTCGACGCCCTGTTCGAGGGGCACTCCTTCGCCGAGAACAACCCTGTCTCCCAGGTGATGCAGGCGATGCTCGAGGCCCTCGACGCCCACAACCTGGACCGCGAGAACGACACCCTCGATCGCTTCTATCAGTCTGTGCGCATCCGAGCCGAGGGCATCGACAACGCTGAGGGCAAGCAGCGCATCATCAGCGACCTCTACGAGAAGTTCTTCAAGATTGCCTTCCCGCGTACGGCAGCTTCCCTGGGAATTGTCTACACGCCTGTTGAAGTGGTCGACTTCATCCTGCGCTCTGTTGAGCACCTCTTAAGGTCTGAGTTCGGCGTGTCGATCTCAGACTCGGGTGTGCACGTGTTGGACCCTTTCACGGGCACCGGGACATTCGTCGTCAGGCTGCTGGAGTCCGGCATTATTCAGCCCCACGACGTGGCCCGAAAGTACGCGAAAGAGATCCACGCGAACGAGATCCTGCTTCTCGCGTACTACATCGCAGCCATCAACATCGAAGCGACTTACCATGCGCTCGGAGAACCAGATGAGTCCGGACCCAGCTACGAGCCGTTCGGGGGCATAGTTCTCACAGACACATTTCAGATGACCGAGGTGGGGGATACGCTGGACACGCAGGTCTTCCCGACTAACAACGAGCGTGCCGCGCGCCAACTTGACCTCGACATACGAGTCATTGTCGGCAATCCGCCGTGGTCAGTCGGTCAGTCCAGTCAGAACGACGACAACGCCAACCTCAAGTACGAGAGTCTTGACGCGGCGATCGAGAGCACTTACGCCGCTCGATCGTCAGCCGGCCTGAAGCGCAATTTGTACGACTCCTACATCCGCGGGATACGTTGGGCCTCAGATCGAATCGCGTCTGCCGGGATCGTCGGATTCGTAACCAACGGCGGCTTCCTCGATGCCCGATCGACTGACGGTCTGCGCTTGTCGCTTGCGGGAGAGTTCGCCTCCATCTACGTATTCAACCTCCGCGGCAACCAACGCACCGTGGGCGAGATGTCGAAGCGAGAAGGTGGCAAGATCTTCGGTTCCGGGTCGAGAAGCTCAGTCGCGATCACGTTGCTCGTCAAGCGGCCCGAGCACGTCGGGCCAGCGACCATTCGGTATTTCGACATCGGTGAGTACCTGAGCCGGGAACAGAAGCTTGCGATCGTCGATCGTTCGGACATCTCGCAGATGGACTGGGCCGAGATCGAGCCGAATGCTGCGGGAGACTGGATCAACCAGCGCGGGGCCAGCTACGCGTCGCTCCTGTCGCTGGCGCCCGAGAAGGGCCCCGCAGGTGCTAGAGGGGTGTTCAAGACTTCCGGACCGGGCATCTCTACGAGCCGGGATGCTTGGGTCTATGGGTTCAGCTCTAGCGAGGTTGAACGACTGGGACGCGAGACCACGAAAGCGTTTAACGAGGCCGTGGCCGAGGTCGGTGAAGCGCTCAGAGACGGACGCACGATCGAGGAGGCAGTCAAAGAGGTCGCGGCACGCTTCGCATCACGAATCTCGTGGTCAGCTGGGCTTCTGAAGCGACTCGAACGCCGTGCATCCATACCCGCGGGCACCCGAGCAACGGTCCCGGCGGCTTATCGACCGTTCTGCGCACAGCGACTCCTACTTGCGCCGGAGTTGATCGAACGGCCCGGGTGGGCTGGGTCCGACGCGATGTCCGGGGGCGAACGCGAAAACCCAACCATGGTCGTCATGGGTACCAGTGCGAGCGAACCGTTTAGCGTGTTGATGACGCGGCGTCCTCCGAACTTCCACTTCATGAACTCCGGAACCGCCTTCCCTCGTTGGCGCTACGAGGCAGCGCCGCCCAGCGACGGGCTTCAAGCCGGCTTCGATCTCAGCGAAGACGGCATAGCCGCTGCCGTCCGATTGGACAACATCGCCGAGAGCAGCCTGGCACGTTTCCGCAGCTTGTACGGAGCGCAGGTTGACGGTGATGCGGTCTTCGCCTATGTGTATGGCGTTCTGCACTCCCCGAGTTACCGGGAGACGTTCGCGGATGACCTCAAGAAGGTGGCGCCGCGCATCCCCCTGGTCACGAAGGATCAGTTCGTTGCCTTCGTCAACGCGGGCCAGCGGCTGCTCAAGCTTCACGGAGACTACGAACAGGCAGAACCGTTTCCTCTCGAGGTGAGCGGGTCAGCCGGAGCATCGGTCGGTGAGGCGGCTGCTTTCGACTGGTATCGCGTCGAGAAGATGCGTCACCCCAAGCGGGGGAGGGACATCGACCGATCGGTGATCCTCTACAACTCGCGCATCACGGTGAGTGGTATCCCTCTGACGGCTCAGGACTATCTGTTGGGCTCACGTTCAGCGATCGCGTGGGTCATGGAGCGATACCAAGTCAAGAGGGACAAGGCGTTCGGCATCGTCCAGGACCCGAATGAGTGGTCACGCGAGGTCGGTAACCCGCGCTACATCCTCGATCTCCTGGCTCGAGTTACTACGATCAGCCTAGAAAGCCTCCGCATCATGTCCGACTTGCCCGTCCTCGAGTTCGAGAGCGTCGGCACGGAGGACGCCACGTGAGTTGGCTCTGGCTCTCGAACTAGGACATCAGCGGCGGCCGGCGGGAGCCTGGGAACGTAGAGGAGTGAGACCGTGGCGTCTAGCGCGCATGAGACGACTGGCGAGGTGGGCGGATCTAAGGTCGACCGGGCTACAGCCGTCGGGGCGACACCGCTCACCCGGGAGGATTGGATCGCCAACGTAAGTCGCGCCGATGGCGCACCAGTTGTAGTCGCGACCACGGTGATCGCAGGCCCGACCCCCACGATGAGCCGCGCGTTCAAGGTCGGGTGCGACGACGACCAGGAGTATTGGATCAAGACTCTGGAGGGAGTGGACCCCAGCCAGCGGGCGTCGTTGGTGCTGGAGCAGGTCGTCGGTCGAGTGGGCCTGCTTCTCGGCGTAGCGGTCGTGCCTCCCCACCTAGTGCGGATTCCCGTGGGGATGGACTTCCCGGAGCTTGGGAACGGTCGTGCGGTTCTGCCGGGAGTTGCTCACGCATCAGTGAGCTTCTCCTCCGTGGTGGAGAAGAAGGCAGTCCCGGATCATCGAGGTGATGATGACAACAAGCGGAGGCACGCGGGGATCTTCGCCCTCGCTGATCTCGCGCGTGGGAGTGATCCGCAGTACCTGTACGACACCAGCGCTGACAACTCGATCTTCAGCCACGATCACGGCTTGTACGCGTGCAACACGGGTCAACTCGACGTCCAGGCCATGGTCGCGAGCGTCGATCAGCCAGGTATGTCGTGTGGAGATCCAGTTGGGCTGGACACCGCCGAGCTGGAACGCCTAGCGGACAGGCTAGGTTCGATAGCAGAATCGGAGATCGCCCCAATCTTGAACTTGGTTCCATCGGATTGGCCCGTGAGCGACGAGCAGTTGGGCACTCTTGGATGGTTTCTGTTCGAGCGCGCAGCCAATGTGGCTGTGCGCCTTCGGGGTCTGATGCCGTGAGGAGGGTCGCAACATGAGGCCACATCAGTACTCGGTGATCAGTTGCTACCCCAACCCCTCAACTGGCGAGCGCATGAACCTAGGTGTCATTGCCGGCAGTCCGACCAGCGGCGAGTGGGGACTGCGTCTCTTGAAGGACCAGCGCCGAGTGGCCAGGTTCGCCGGCGCCAACGCGCTCGGTGCATGCCTGGGTGTGGTCGCGGAGCTCACCGAGCAGGTAGCGGCGAACGATGAAGCCCTGGAATCTGGCATGGAGTCGCCGCTCGGTCCCACGTGGCTTAGCGCCCTTTCCGCTGACTACAACAACTTGGTCCAGTTCAGCCAGCCAACCTCAGTTATGGCTGACTCGTTGGAGGAGGCGCTTGATCGGGCATTTCGCTTCCGTCTCGAGGAACCGCGACGGCGTGAAGCGTCAGAGGGCTGGCTCACAAGGAACACTCTGAAGGCCGCTCAGAGGGAGGCTTTGTCCGAGGTCCCTCCGGGGATCTTGCGAGAAGGTTCCGAGCTGCTGGTGGGCGCCAGCGTCAGCAGCCGTCTTGACTTCGCGGTAGCAAATGGTCATGCAGTTCTGCTCACGCACGGCTGGTCGTTCTTGGTGGGTGGGGTCGCAGACGTCGGTACCCAAGTGAAGGCATGGGCCTACGCAATCGAGAGGTTACGCGGCAGCGAGCCTGCTCGGCTGCTGAACTCTGACGGCTCCCTGTCCCAGGTCCCCGGAGACATACGGCTGGCAGTACTCATGTCGGGCGCGGATACCGGCGAGCAGCGGGATGTCCGGGAGGAGTCACTTCAAGTCCTGTCGGAGATCAACGCGGAAGTCGTCGCGTTCGGTGACGAGACGCGGTTGACGGAACTCGCGCATGAGTTGCTGAATGCCTGACGTACCGCGCAGGTCATGGTCATCAACGTCAACCACAGTGACGGGTGGACGCGGGGACGGGCTTCCGTTTTCAGCGCACTAAGCACGGTGTGGCGGATAGAGGTGGGGGGGCTCCGATACCGACTTCGCTTCCCGATCCTCCGATTCCCGACAGTTCCGACGAGTTCGATTCCCGCTGCCGAGATCTCTGACCTGCTGCAGCGAGGCGAATGTTGACGCCACCGTCTGCCGACGTTGACGCGTGGCGCTCTACAACTGCGAACGGGTGTACCAGGCTCATCGGCTCTCAGGACGTCCGCAGTCCGACAGTGGCCCGGTCGTCTATCAGCCTGCCCAGGCCTACTGCTAGTTGGGTGTCGGCTGCGGCGGCGGTGTGCTGGTAGATCAGGGCGGCTCGGGCGGTGGAGTGTCCGCCTCGGTCCATGAGGTTTCGGACGGTGACTCCGGGCACGGATGCTGCGAGCGTGAGTCCGGTGTGGCGCAGTGTGTGCCAGGTGATTGCTGGGAGTCCGGCTCGGGTGCGTGCTGCCACGATGATGGCCGAGCGGCGCGAGCGCCCGATGGGTGCCCCGTCCTGGGTGTGGAAGAGCAGGCTGTCGGGGTCGTCCCCGGAGCCGGAAGCGGCGTGGGCGGCGAGCAGCTCGCCGATGCTCCCCGGGATCGCGATTTCTCGTTGGCCGGCCCCGGTCTTGGTGGGCCCGAAGGCGATGGGTTCACCGGGTAGCTCGAGCAGCGATCGCTCGACGCGGATGTGCGAGACGCGTCCGGGCTCGGCGTATCGCAGATGGCGGTGCGCGAGGGCGAACGTCTCGCCCCCGCGAAGCCCTGCGAACGTGGTGACAATCGCAGCGACCCGGTACGGGTCGGGCATGGCATTGGCGAGCGCGAACACCACCTCCACTGAGACGACGTCGATGCTCGTTCTTGCCGCCCCGCCCGACGCCGACCTCGACCTGGCTCGCCCCTTCGTCCCAGGGCGCATCCGCACGGGGTGCTCAGCGAGGTAGCCCTCCTCGACTGCCGCCGTGCACACGGCCGACAGGGCGGTCCTTGCTTGCTCGAACTGCCTGTCGCCTGTGGACCGCGCCACGCCGGCCCGGCTCGGCTGTTCTGGACGTCCGGCGTCGTGCCATGCGGCCAGCACGTCGGCCGGGAGGCGCCCAGTCTGCGGGACGTCGAGGCCCTGCCGCTGCGCCCAGGACCGCGCCGGGTGCCCCCGGCGGCGCGAGTCCGCAGCCCCGTTGGCGCGCTCGAGATGCGCCTTCGCGTGGGAGTGGGCCGTGGTTGCCGCGGCCGCCTCCCACTTGGCGACGGTCTCGCGCCGGATCCGGCCGACGGGAACCCGGCCGAGTTCGATCCCACCCACGTCGGGGAGCACGAGACGATCGAGCTGGCGTCGATAGAGCGCGACGGTCCGCGGGCTCAACAGGGCGTCACGCGCGGCCCTCGCCAGCCACGCGTCGGCGTAGACCGCCAACGTGGGGGAATCCCCTGGGGCCGACGGGCGCCACACGCCACCGGCCACGGCCGTGTGTAGCTTTGCCCGGGCCTCCTCGGCGGCGGCCTTGGTGCGGAAGACACCACCCGATCTGCGTCGCCCGTCCGGTCCCGGGTAGCGCAATCTCCAGCCCCCGCCAGGCATCGCGGTGATCGACCCCCAGGTGTCACGGGTCGGCTTCGGCTTGCGCGGTTGCGGCATGAGGCCCCCAACGCCCTCGGAACGCTCGTTGTGACGAGTATGCCGCGCTACGGACATCTAGGGACAGAGGAGACGCGTTTATCGTGAGTCCGTTCTCGCGCCTGCGTCAAAGATTCCTTTGACTGCAACGCTTCTTGCGTGGAGCGGGTGACCGGGATCGAACCGGCATGGCCAGCTTGGAAGGCTGGGGCTCTGCCATTGAGCTACACCCGCGGGGCCCCTGGCGGGCCGCGGCACATGATCCCACAGGCGGGCCGGCGCCCCGGCTCCGCGGTCGGCGGCCCCTCGCCGTTCCACTAGACTTCCGGCGGCGCCGCGGGGCGTAGCGTAGTGGCTAGCGCGCCTGCTTTGGGGGCAGGAGATCGGGAGTTCGAGTCTCCCCGCCCCGACCGGATCGGGGTCCTCCGACCCCGGACCTCGGCCCTCGACCCCGCGGTCGGTGGCCACGCGCCGGTGACCGTCCGCGGTCACGCCCACCCGCCCGTCAGGCCAGCACCCACCGCTGAGCCGGCAGCCGAACCAGGAGCACCGATCCACGTGAAGAGCGCCGTCGAGACCCTGTCGCCCAGCCGGGTGAAGCTCACCGTCGAGGTTCCGTTCGAGGAGCTCAAGCCCGCACTCGACGCCGCCTACAAGCGGATCGCCGACCAGATCACCGTGCCGGGCTTCCGCAAGGGCAAGGTCCCCAACCGGATCATCGACCAGCGCATCGGCCGGGCCGCGGTGCTCGACGAGGCGATCAACGACGCCATCAACCTCAACCTCGACTCCGCGCTGCGCGAGAACGACATCAAGCTGCTCGGCCGTCCCGAGGTCGACGTCACCGCGTTCGAGGACGCCAAGCCGCTCGAGTTCACCGCCGAGATGGACGTCGTCCCGGAGTTCGAGCTGCCGTCGTACGACTCGATCGAGGTCGTCGTCGACCCCAGCGAGGTCACCGACGACGACGTCGCCACGCAGCTCGACGCGCTGCGCAGCCGCTTCGGCAGCCTCACCACCGTGGAGCGCGCGGCGACCACCGGCGACGTCCTGCTCTTCGACATCTCCGGCGAGACCGACGGCGAGGCGGTCGAGGACCTCGAGGCCAAGGCCCTGTCCTACGAGCTCGGCACCGACGGCATGCTCCCGGGGTTCGACGAGGCGCTCGAGGGCGTGTCCGCGGGCGAGACGCGCACCTTCGCCTTCACCCCGGAGACGGGGGAGTACGAGGGCCGCGACATCACCGTCACCGTCGTGGTGAGCGGCGTCCGCGAGCGGGTGCTGCCGACGGCCGACGACGACTTCGCCCAGCTGGCCAGCGAGTTCGACACCATCGACGAGCTGCGTGCCGACCTGCGCGAGCGCGTCGGGCGGGTGAAGCTGCTCGAGCAGGCCTACGCCGCGCGGGAGAAGGTGGCCGAGGCGCTGCTGGCCGCCACCGAGATCGCGCTCCCTGAGGGCGTCATCACCCAGCAGGTCGAGGACCACTTCGCCGACGGCCACGGCGACGACGCCCACCGCACCGAGGTGGAGACCCAGACCCGCGACTCGCTCAAGAGCCAGCTGGTGCTCGACCGCATCGCCGAGACCGAGCAGCTGTCGGTGTCGGAGGCCGAGCTGTCGTCCTGGCTGGTGCAGCAGGCTCCGCGCTACGGCATGTCGCCCGACCAGTTCGCGCAGGAGCTCGTCAGCTCCGGGCAGGTCCCGGCTGCCGTGGCCGAGGTGCGTCGCGCCAAGGCGCTCGCGCACGTGCTCGAGCACGCGCGCGTCACGGACACGACCGGGGCCGTCGTGGACCTCTCCTCGCTCGACGCCGACGAGGTCCCGGTGGCCGAGGACGGCCACGACCACGAGGGTCACGACCACGACCACGAGGGCCACGACCACGAGTGACCCCAGCGTCCGTCCGCGCCCCGCCGTGCGGGGCCGGCGGACGGCTTTCACGCCTACGGCGAACACCCCCGTGCCCGGGATGGCACGGGGGTGTTCTGTGGTTAGGGTCGAGACCGCGAGACCGGAGGACCACCACCGGCTCGACGCCGACGAGGACTGCAGGAGGATCACCGTGAGCGGTACCTGGACCGATCGAGGGCCCGGCGCCGGAGTGACCGGCTACACCGACTCGATCAAGGAGCGGCTGCTGCGCGAGCGGATCATCTTCCTCGAGGGCGAGGTCCGCGACGAGATGGCCAACGAGATCGTCCGCCAGCTCCTGCTGCTCTCCGCGGAGGACCCGGAGAAGGACATCTTCCTCTACGTGAACTCGCCGGGCGGCAGCGTCTCGGCGGGCATGGCCATCTACGACACGATGCAGTTCGTCCCGAACGATGTCGCGACGCTCGGCCTCGGGATGTGCGCCTCGATGGGGCAGTTCCTGCTCACTGCGGGCGCCTCCGGCAAGCGCTACGCGCTCAAGCACGCGCGCGTCATGATGCACCAGCCGCTCGGCGGCCTCGGCGGCGTCCAGTCGCTCGTGCAGAAGCAGGCCGAGCAGATGCTCATCATCAAGAAGCAGATGGCCGAGCTCATCGCCCAGCACACCGGACAGCCCGTCGAGCGCATCGTCGAGGACTCCGAGTGGGAGAAGTGGTTCTCCGCCGAGGAGGCCAAGGACTACGGAATCGTCGACCACGTCGTGACGTCCGCCCAGGGCGTCACCGGCGGCGGCGGCACGGCCTGACGAGGAGACGGCGTACCCCATGAACGAGATCCTGACCCCGCGCAGCGGCATCACGGCCGGCTGGTCCGCGCCGTCCGCGCGCTACGTGCTGCCCCAGTTCACCGAGCGCACCACCCAGGGCACCAAGACCTGGGACCCGTACTCGAAGCTGTTCGAGGAGCGCATCATCTTCCTCGGCGTCCAGATCGACGACGCGAGCGCCGACGACGTGATGGCGCAGCTGCTCTGCCTCGAGTCCATGGACCCGGACCGCGACATCAGCATCTACATCAACTCGCCCGGCGGCAGCTACACCGCCATGACGGCGATCTACGACACCATGCAGTTCGTCAAGCCCGACATCACCACCGTGTGCCTCGGGCAGGCGGCGTCGGCAGCTGCCGTGCTGCTGGCCTCCGGCACGCCGGGCAAGCGCTACGCCCTGCCGCACGCGCGCGTGCTGATCCACCAGCCCTACACCGAGGGCGGCGGCCAGGGCAGCGACATCGAGATCCAGGCCAACGAGCTGCTGCGCATGCGCACCGAGATGGAGCAGATCCTCGCCCGCCACACCGGCCGCGACGTGGACCAGATCCAGAAGGACATCGAGCGCGACAAGATCCTCGCGGCCACCGACGCGGTGGAGTACGGGATCGTCGACTCGGTGATCCCGTCGCGCAAGGCGTCCGCCACCGCCTCCTGACACGCAGTCACGAAGGCCCGCCCGTACCGGGCGGGCCTTCGTGCGTCCCGGGACGTCGGCGCGACACGCCGGGAACGTCCTCGACTTCCGCCCCGGCAGGAGGACCATCGCGCCGTCAGGCGACGGATGGGCCGTCGCCCGCGAGAGTCGAGGTCGACATGACCGAGGACACCACCGGGGTCCCGGACGCGTTCCTGGACGAGGACGCGCGTCTGCGAAGCCTGGGCTACACGCCGCAGCTGAACCGCGTGCTGGGGTTCTTCTCGAACTTCAGCGTCGCGTTCACCTACCTGTCGCCCATGGTGGGCATCTACTCGCTCTTCGTGCTCGGTCTGGGCACGGGCGGGCCGGCGTACATCTGGCTGACCCTCATCCCGATGATCGGGATGCTGTTCGTAGCGCTCGTGTTCGGCGAGCTCGCCAGCCACTACCCCGTGGCGGGCGCGCTGTACCAGTACTCCAAGTTCTCCGTCGGGCCGAAGTACGGCTGGTTCGTGGGCTGGTTCTACGGGGTCGCGCTGCTCGTGACCGTGGCCGCGGTCGACACCGGCGTCGTGCCCTACGTCGCCAGCCTCGTCAACAACTGGTTCGGGACGAGCATCGACCCCACGGACCACCTCACGATCCTGCTCATCACCACCGCGCTGCTCGCCATCCAGACCACGCTCAACATCACGGGCGCCACGGTCATGGGGCTCATCGCCCGCCTCGGCGTCTACGTCGAGGTCATCGGCACGCTGGGCATCGCGGTGATCCTCGCGATCAGCGGCTTCCACCACGGGTTCGACTGGCTGTTCACCACGCAGGGAGTGCAGGACGCGGCGACGAACCCGCTGGGCCTGGACTTCGGCGGCAGCTGGCTGGCCGCGGGACTCATCGCGGTGCTCGCACCCGTCTACATCTTCTACGGGTTCGAGTCCGCGGGGGACATCGCCGAGGAGACCGTGGACGCGGGTCGCCAGGTGCCGCGCGCCATGCGTCTCGCGCTGATCTGGGGCGGCATCGCGGCCCTCGTCCTCACCGCAGCGCTGCTGCTCGCGATGCCCGAGGGCGCGGACTCCGTGTCGCAGACCGTCGAGGGCGGTGTGCCGTTCGTCCTCTCCGAGCTCCCGGCCTGGGTGCAGGACCTGCTGCTCGTGGTCATCATCATCGCCTTCTTCTCCTGCGGCTCGTCGGTGCAGGGCGCGGGCAGCCGGCTCGCGTTCTCCTACGCGCGCGACCGCGCGATCCCCGGGTCGCGCTGGCTGTCCCGGGTGCACCCGCGGTGCGGCACCCCCACCAACGCGCTGGTCGCCGGCGCGATCGTCTCGTTCCTGTTCGTGCTGCTCGTGTTCCCGTCCCCGACCGAGGACGTGAGCATCGGCTTCATCACCTACCCCGCCAACGTCAACGGACTGGTCGCGCTCGTGTCCTTCGGCGTCAGCGGCATCTACCTGTCCTTCTTCCTCACCGTGATCGCGGCGATCGTGGCGAGGGCGCGCGGGTGGATCCCGGAGGGGCACTTCCGGCTCGGCCGCTGGGGCTGGCCGGTGGCCATCATCGGTGCGGCGTACCTCGGCCTCATGCTGCTCAACGTCGTGCTCCCGAGCGGGCTCGCCAGCCCGAGGGCGTACTTCAACCTCGACTGGATCACGCTGGTCGTCATGGCCGTGATCACGCTCGTCGGCGGCCTGTACTTCGTGCTGGCACGGCCCGACCGCGGGGTGCGCGAGCACCTGCACGACGAGGTCGAGGCGAGCGGCGCGGAGCGCCACGACTGACCGGTCCGGCAGAGGGGTAAAGGCTCGGTCAAGGATCGTCGCGACCGGCCCTGAACCACGTCTGACCAGGCACGACGCCGGTCCCGCAGCACGCGGGGCCGGCGTTGCGCTGTCGGCGTAACGTCAGGACCCGGCGTGTCACTGCGCGCCCTTCCGCGGCCGCTGCGGGGTACCGTCTAGACGCACGGTCGCGAGCAGGCGCGGCCGACGGCCGCCATGCCGCACGGCATGCCGACGAGAGGACGACCACGTGGCGCGAGTGGGAGACGGCGGCGACCTGCTCAAGTGCTCGTTCTGCGGCAAGAGCCAGAAGCAGGTCAAGAAGCTCATCGCGGGCCCCGGGGTCTACATCTGCGACGAGTGCATCGACCTGTGCAACGAGATCATCGAGGAAGAGCTCAGCGAGTCCAGCGACCTGCAGTTCGACGAGCTGCCCAAGCCGCGCGAGATCTACGACTTCCTCGACAAGTACGTCATCGGGCAGGACGCCGCGAAGAAGGCGCTCTCGGTCGCCGTCTACAACCACTACAAGCGGGTGCAGGCGGGGGGCAGCGGTCGCGGCGACGAGGCGGTCGAGCTCGCCAAGTCCAACATCCTGCTGCTCGGTCCCACCGGCTCGGGCAAGACGCTGCTGGCCCAGACGCTCGCGCGCATGCTCAACGTGCCGTTCGCCATCGCCGACGCGACCGCGCTCACCGAGGCCGGCTACGTCGGCGAGGACGTCGAGAACATCCTGCTCAAGCTGATCCAGGCGGCCGACTACGACGTCAAGAAGGCCGAGACCGGGATCATCTACATCGACGAGATCGACAAGGTCGCCCGCAAGAGCGAGAACCCGTCGATCACGCGCGACGTCTCCGGCGAGGGCGTGCAGCAGGCGCTGCTGAAGATCCTCGAGGGCGCCACCGCGTCGGTGCCGCCGCAGGGCGGGCGCAAGCACCCGCACCAGGAGTTCATCCAGATCGACACCACCAACGTGCTGTTCATCGTGGGCGGCGCCTTCGCCGGGCTCGACAAGATCATCGAGCAGCGCATCGGCCGCAAGGCCCTCGGCTTCACCGCCTCGATGGACAACAGCGACACCAACCCGGGCAACGTGTTCAGCCGCGTGATGCCCGAGGACATGCTCAAGTTCGGCATGATCCCCGAGTTCATCGGCCGCCTGCCCGTGTTCACCTCGGTCACGGCGCTCGACCGCGACGCGCTCGTGAAGGTGCTCACCGAGCCGCGCAACGCCCTCGTGCGCCAGTACCAGCGGCTCTTCGAGCTCGACAGTGTCGAGCTCGAGTTCACGCCGGACGCGCTCGAGGCCGTGGCCGACCAGGCCATCCTGCGCGGCACGGGCGCCCGCGGGCTGCGGGCGATCATGGAGGAGGTCCTGCTCTCCGTGATGTACGACGTGCCCAGCCGCGACGACGTGGCGCGCGTGGTCATCACGGCCGAGGTGGTCCTCGACAACGTGCTCCCCACCCTGGTGCCGCGCGACGCGGCCCCCTCGCGGCGCGAGCGTCGCGAGAAGAGCGCCTGACCCGCGCGCGCGGGCGGCGTCAGGATCCGTTCTCGACGCCCTGCCGGATCGCCACGGCGGTGAGGGCGCCGTCCTTGGCCGACGCCGGGTGCAGCACCGTCACGGCGCCGAACGACGTGCCGTCGGCCCAGAAGCACACGGTGGCCGGCGCCGCCGACACCGTCGCGGTGCCGCAGCTCATCTGACCGGCGAGCCCGCCCGTCGTGGGCACCACGGCGAGGTCGGTCACCGGGTGGCCGGACGCCGTGGCGAAGCCGGCGAACGCCGAGTCGATGACCGCCGCCGGGGCGGTCACCGTGGCGGGCCACGCGATGACGGTGGCGCCGGGGACGCCCTTGGCCCCGTAGACGGCCGACACCGGCGTGCCGAGCCCGGTGAGCGTGGTCGACGCCGCCGTCGTCTGCAGCACCGTCGCCGGCGCCCCGGTGAGCCGCGCCAGGCCCGCGACGCTCGCGGGGGCAGCGAGCGGCGCGGCCTGCGGGGCCGCCGGCTGCGCGGGCTGCGAGCGGGGGGCCACGGGGGCCGGCTCGGCGGACCCGGTGAGCAGCCCGGGGTAGACGAAGGCGGCCACCGCGGCGAGCACCGCGACGGCACCGAGCGCCACGAGGAGCACGAGGGTGCGCCGCGAGCGCTCCGGCGCCCCGGCGTCCGGCCCGGCCGCCTCGCCCGGCACGACGTCCTCCGTCTGCCCCGGGTCGGCGGCCTGCGGCACGGGGGCGGGCTCGGCCGCCGCTGACGGGGCCGCGGGCGGCGCGGCGAGGACGGGGGCGGCGACCGGCGGGGCCGGCACGGCCACCGGCTGGTCGGTGGCGGCTGCGACGGGCGCGGGGTTGGCGACGGGGGCGAGCACGGGAGCCGGCCCCTCGAGCGGGGCCAGCGCCGGCACCGGTGCGTCGAGGACGCCGGGCGCGGCGGGGCCGGGGGCCGGCCAGGCCAGCGGGGCGGGGGCCGCGGCGGAGGGGGCGCCGACCGGCGCCGGCGCGACCGGTGCGACGGGTGCCGGCGACGGCGGGGCGGCGTAGGCCGTGGGGGGTGCCGTGGGGGCCTCGAACTGGGCGCTCTGCTGCTCCATCACGGAGACGGCGCCGGCCCCGACGAGGACCGCGGCCGGTTCGGGCGCCGGGTGCGGTCGGGGGTCGGGCTCCGGGTCGGGCTCGGGCTCGGTGGTGCCGAGTCCGGTCCAGTCCGGGAGCGGGACCCCGGGCAGGATCGTGGCCGCGCTCTGCGACGCCTCCACGTACTCGTGCACCTCGTGCCTGCGGCCCACGCCGATCACCTCGCTGCTCCGCGGGCAGCACCGGACGCCGCTCCGCCTCCTACGAGGGATCGACCCGGCCGGACACGCACTTGAGCGCGCCGGCGGGCGGTCAGCCGTCCGCCGCGGCCAGGGTGACCGCCACGGCGAGCGGGCCGTCGTCGGACTCGAGGAACGACAGCTCCGCCACGACGCCGGCGGCCGCGAGGTCGTCGGCCGCGGCCCGGGTGCGGGCCACCGCCACGGCCGCACCGGACACCACGGCGGCGGCGATCGGCGTCCTCATCGACACCTTCGCCTCGCTCTTGGCCTTGCGCAGCGCCGAGAGCACCACGGCGACGTCGGCGACGAGGTCCGGGTCGCCGCCCTGCGCCTCGAGCTCGTCGCGGGTCGGCCAGGCCGCGCGGTGCACGCTGCCCTCCTGCCACCAGCTCCAGACCTCCTCGGTCACGAACGGGAGCACGGGGGCGAACAGGCGCAGCAGCACCGAGAGCGACACCGCCAGAGTGGCGCGCGCGGACTCCGCGGCCTCGGGGCCGCGGGTGCCGTAGGCGCGGTCCTTCACCAGCTCGAGGTAGTCGTCGCAGAAGGCCCAGAAGAAGGCCTCGGTCAGCTCGAGCGCGCGGGCGTAGTTGTAGTCGTCGAAGGCCGCGGTCGCGTCGTCGACCACCTGGGCGAGCGCCGCGAGCATCGCGAGGTCGAGCGGCTCGGTGACGACGGACAGGTCCGCGGGCACGGTGGAGCTCTGCGCCAGCACGAAGCGGCTCGCGTTGAGCAGCTTGATGGCCAGCCGGCGGCCGACCTTCATCTGCCCCTCGTCGTAGGCGGTGTCCGTGCCCGGTCGCCCGGAGGCCGCCCAGTACCGCACCGCGTCCGCGCCGTACTGGTCGAGCAGGCCGGTCGGGGTGATCACGTTCCCCTTGGACTTGCTCATCTTCTTGCCGTCGCCGTTGTCAATGATCCAGCCGCTGATCGCGGCGTGCTTCCACGGCAGGACGTCGTCCTCGAGGTGGGCGCGCACCACCGACGAGAACAGCCAGGTGCGGATGATCTCGTGCGCCTGAGGGCGGAGGTCGAAGGGCCACAGGCGCTTCCAGAGGTCCTCGTCGGTCTCCCAGCCGCCGGCGATCTGCGGGGACAGGGACGACGTGGCCCAGGTGTCCATGATGTCGGGGTCGCCCATGAAGCCGCCGGGCACGCCGCGCTGGTCCTCGGTGTAGCCCTCCGGCACGTCGCTGCTGGGGTCGATCGGCAGCTGCGACTCCTGCGGCAGCAGCGGGTCGTCGTACTCCGGCGTCCCGCTGGCGTCGAGGCGGTACCAGACCGGCACGGGCACGCCGAAGAAGCGCTGGCGCGAGATGAGCCAGTCGCCGTTGAGGCCCTCCACCCACGAGGTGTAGCGGGCCTGCATGTACGACGGGTGCCACTGGAGCTCGGCGCCGCGCTCGACGAGGCGCTGACGCAGGTCCGCGTCGCGGCCGCCGTTGCGGATGTACCACTGCCGCGTGGTGACGATCTCGAGCGGGCGCTCGCCCTTCTCGTAGAACTTCACCTGCTGCACCGTGGGGCGCGGCTCGCCGTCCACGTAGCCGGCCTCGGTCAGCGCCGCCACCATGCGCTCCTTGGCGGTGAACGGCGTGGCGCCGGCGATGGCGGCGTAGGTCTCCCGACCGAGCTCGGTGGCGAGCCAGTCCGGCGTCTCGGGGAGCACGCGGCCGTCCCACCCGATGATCGGGCGCGTGGGCAGCTGGAGCTCGCGCCACCACGTGACGTCCGTGGTGTCGCCGAACGTGCAGATCATCGCGATGCCCGAGCCCTTCTCGGGATCGGCCAGGCGGTGCGCCAGCACCGGCACCTCGACGTCGAACAGCGGGGTGCGCACGGTGGAGCCGAACAGCGGCTGGTAGCGCTCGTCGTCGGGGTGGGCCACCAGCGCGACGCACGCCGCGAGCAGCTCCGGGCGGGTCGTCTCGATGTGCACGCGCGAGCCGTCCGGCGCCGGGAAGCCGATGCGGTAGTAGGTGCCCTCGCGCGGACGGTCCTCGAGCTCAGCCTGGGCCACCGCGGTGCGGAAGGTCACGTCCCAGAGCGTCGGCGCCTCGGCCTGGTAAGCCTCGCCGCGGGCCAGGTTGCGCAGGAACGCGCGCTGCGACGCGGCGCGCGAGCGCGCGTCGATCGTCTGGTAGTTCTGGGTCCAGTCCACCGAGAGGCCGAGCTTGCGCCACAGCGCCTCGAAGGCCTTCTCGTCCTCGACCGTGAGCCGCTCGCACAGCTCGACGAAGTTGCGACGGGCGATGGCCACCTGGTTCTTCGGGTCCGGCTTGGCCGGCGGCTCGAAGCCCGGGTCGTAGGGGAGCGACGGGTCGCAGCGCACGCCGAAGTAGTTCTGCACCCGGCGCTCGGTGGGCAGGCCGTTGTCGTCCCAGCCCATCGGGTAGAAGACCTCGAGCCCGCGCATCCGCTGGTAGCGAGCGATGCAGTCGGTGTGCGTGTAGGAGAACACGTGCCCGACGTGCAGGGACCCGCTCACGGTCGGCGGAGGGGTGTCGATGGCGTAGATCTGCTCGCGGGTCCTGGACCGGTCGAAGCGGAAGGTGCCCTGCTCCTCCCATACCTGCGCCCAGCGGTCCTCGATGCCGTCGACGGTCGGCTTCTCGGGAACGCGCGTGCTGGGCGCCAGGGTGCTCATGCGCCCAATCCTAGGGACAGCCGGCGTGCGCCCCGAACCCGTTCCAGGGCCGGTCGCGCGGGGCCGGGCCGCCCGGCCGCCCGCGTAGGATCGCGCCTCGTGGATCCCGACGACGAGCGCGACCGCGACGAGGACCTCGCCGACGACGACGGGCCCGGTCGCACGGGGCTCGAGTACGGCGAGGCGATGTTCGACCGTCGTGAGGACGACGACGTCGAGGCCCCCCTCGAGGACCTGCTCGCCCCCCTGGCCGAGCACCGCGACCCGCTGTACGCCGACGACGACGCCGACGACGGGCTCGGCCCGGCCTACGACCGGCACGACGACGCGGACGACGCCGGCGAGGCGCCCCCGCTCGGCGAGGAGGAGGCCGAGAGCCTCCTGACCCGCTACCTCCACCTCGAGCGCGAGCTCACCGCCCGCTGGCCGGAGTCGCGGATCGAGCCCACCCTCGAGCGGGTCCGGGCGGTCACCGACCTGCTGGGCGAGCCGCAGGCGGCCATGCCGGTGATCCACCTGGCCGGCACCAACGGCAAGACGTCGGCGGCCCGCATGGTGGAGTCGCTGCTGCGCTCGTTCGGGCTGCGCACCGGCCTGTTCACCAGCCCGCACCTGCACAGCGTCCGGGAGCGCATCCGGATCGACGGCGAGGCCGTGGACATCGAGCGCTTCGTGCGCGTGCACGACGACGTGCGCCCCTACGTGGACCTCGTCGACGCGCGCAGCACCGCGGAGGGCGGCCCGGCGCTGTCGTTCTTCGAGGTGATGACCGTCCTGGCCTACGCCACCTTCGCCGACGCCCCGGTGGACGTCGCCGTCGTCGAGACCGGCATGGGCGGCACCTGGGACGCCACGAACGTGGCCGACGGCACGGTCGCGGTGATCACGCCGGTCTCCTACGACCACATGGACTACCTGGGGTCGGACCTGGCCGCCATCGCGGGGGAGAAGGCCGGGATCATCAAGCCCGGCGCGATGGTGGTGCTGTCCGCGCAGGAGCCGGAGGCGGCCGAGGTGCTGCTGCGCCGCGCGCTGGAGCAGGGCGCCACGGTCGCCCGCGAGGGCGTCGAGTTCGGCGTCGTCGACCGCACGCCGGCGGTGGGCGGCCAGCTGCTGAGCCTCCAGGGCCCGGCCGGGCGCTACGACGAGGTCTTCCTGCCGCTGTTCGGCGCGCACCAGGCGGCCAACGCCGCGGCCGCGATCGCCGCGGTGGAGGCGTTCCTCGGCGGCGGCGGCGAGCCGCTCAACGCGGACCTCGTGCGCGCCGGCTTCGCCGCCGTGGAGTCCCCGGGCCGGCTCGAGGTCGTGCGCCGGTCGCCCACCGTCGTCGTGGACGCCGCCCACAACCCGCACGGCGCCGCCGCCCTCGCGGCGGCGGTGTCGGACTCCTTCGACTTCACCGAGCTGGTGGGCGTGGTCGCCGTCCTGGCCGACAAGGACGCCCGCGGGCTGCTCGAGGCGCTCGAGCCGGTGCTGGCGCACGTGGTGGTCTCGCGCAGCTCCTCGCCCCGGGCGCTGGGCGTGGCCGATCTCGAGGCGCTGGCCACCGAGGTGTTCGGCGCCGACCGCGTGAGCTCGGCCCCGCGCCTGTCCGACGCGATCGAGCGGGCGGTGGCGCTCGCGGACGCCGCGGCCGCGGACCTCGGCGGCACGGGCGTGCTGGTGACCGGCTCCGTGGTGACCGCGGCCGAGGCCCGGGCGCTGCTGGGCCGGGCGGAGGCCTGAGGGTGAAGGTCCTGCCGCCGGCGGTGCTGGCGCTCGAGGCGGTCGTCGTCGCCCTGTCCGTGCCGGTGGCGCTCACCGCGGGCGGCCGCGGGGCGGCCGCGGGATGGGCGCTCGGCGCCCTCGCCCTGCTGCTCCTGCTCGCCGCGGGAGCAGCCCGCCGGCCCGCCGGCGTGGCGATCGGCTCGGTGCTGCAGCTCGTCGTGATCCTCGCCGGCCTGGTGCTGCCGGCCCTCGCCGTCGTCGGGCTGCTGTTCCTCGGCGTGTGGGTCACCGCGCTGGTCTTCGGCGCGAAGGCCGACCGTGCGGCGGCGGCGAACCGGGCCCGGGCGGCCGCCGACGGGGCGGGGCCGTCGGGCGCGGGGGCACCGGGGACCGACGGCTAGGATCACGGCGCCCCGGGCGGACGTGCCCGGTCCCTGCGCCTGCCGCGCACCGTCCCGAACCTCAGGAGCAACAGCCGTGTCCGAGCGCACCCTGGTCCTCGTCAAGCCCGACGGCGTGAGCCGCGGCCTGGTCGGGGAGGTGCTGGGACGCATCGAGCGCAAGGGCTTCCGCCTCGTGGCCCTCGAGCTGCGCACCCTCGACCGGGCGACGGCCGAGGAGCACTACGGCGAGCACCGGGAGAAGCCGTTCTTCGCCGACCTCGTGGACTTCATCACGTCCGGGCCGCTGGTCGCCGCGGTCATCGAGGGCCGGGACGCCATCGCCTCGTGGCGCACGATGATGGGCGCCACGGACCCGGCCAAGGCCGCGCCCGGCACCATCCGCGGCGACCTGGCCACGGTGATGAGCGAGAACGTCTCGCACGGCTCGGACTCCCCGGAGTCGGCCGCGCGCGAGATCTCGCTGTTCTTCCCCGGCCTGGGCTGAGCCGCCGGGGCGCCCGCACGGGCGCCGACCGGGCCGGATCCTCGACGTCCCTGGGACGTCCGGGGTCCGGCGCGACGTGGACGGGCACCCCTCCGGGCCGCGTACCATGGGCGGGTTCCCGCGGCTGCAGCGACGCGCCGCCGGGCCGTCCGCACGTCTCACCACCGGAAGGCGCCCCCGCCCCATGGCCAACAACATGTCGTTCATCGGCCGAGACATGGCCGTCGACCTCGGCACCGCCAACACGCTCGTCTACGTGCGCGGCCGCGGGATCGTGCTGAACGAGCCGAGCGTCGTCGCGATCAACAACAACACGGGCGGGATCCTCGCCGTCGGCGCCGAGGCGAAGAAGATGATCGGCCGCACGCCGGGCAACATCATCGCCATCCGGCCGCTCAAGGACGGCGTCATCGCCGACTTCGACACCACCGAGCGCATGCTGCGCTACTTCATCCAGAAGGTGCACAAGCGCCGCCACCTCGCCAAGCCCCGCCTGGTGGTCTGCGTGCCCTCCGGCATCACCGGCGTCGAGCAGCGCGCGGTGAAGGACGCCGGCTACGCCGCCGGCGCCCGCAAGGTCTACATCATCGAGGAGCCCATGGCCGCCGCGATCGGCGCCGGGCTCCCGGTCCACGAGCCCACCGGCAACATGGTGGTGGACATCGGCGGCGGCACCACCGAGGTCGCCGTGATCTCCCTCGGCGGCATCGTGACCAGCCTGTCGATCCGCGTGGGCGGTGACGAGCTCGACAGCTCGATCATCAACTACGTGAAGAAGGAGTACTCGCTGATGCTCGGCGAGCGCACCGCCGAGGAGATCAAGATGGCCATCGGCTCGGCCTTCCCGAGCCCCGACGAGCCGCACGCCGAGATCCGCGGCCGCGACCTGGTCACCGGCCTGCCGCGCACCGTCGTCGTCACGGCCGAGGAGATCCGCCGCGCCATCGACGAGCCGGTCAACGCGATCGTCGACGCCGTCAAGACCACCCTCGACCGCACCCCGCCGGAGCTCTCCGGCGACATCATGGACCGCGGCATCGTCCTCACCGGCGGCGGCGCCCTGCTGCACGGGCTCGACGAGCGGCTGCGCCACGAGACGGGGATGCCGATCGTCATCGCCGACGACCCGCTCGACTGCGTCGCGCTCGGGTCGGGCAAGTGCGTCGAGGAGTTCGAGGCCCTCCAGCAGGTGCTCATCGCCGAGGCGCGGAACTGACGGACGTCCCCGGGACGTCTCACCCACGGACCATGTGCGCCCGCGACGTCCCGCGTCGCGGGCGCACGCGTGACGCGGGCCCGTAGCATCCACGGCCGGGTCACGGGCACCCTGACCTCAGCGGCGCCCCCCGGCCGACCGGCCGGGACGCCACCACCAGCAAGGAGAGCCGAGCACCGTGCGGGACACCAGGCGCACGCGGACCATCCTCGGTCTGCTGCTGCTGACGTCCCTCACGCTCGTGGTGCTCAGCCTGCGCGGGGGCGGCGACGGCGCGCGGGAGTCGGCGTCCGGCTTCTTCGGCCCGGTCGAGAACGCCGCGAGCGCCATCGTGCGGCCGGTGCGCGACTTCCTGGGGTCGATCGGCAGCCTGGGGTCCAAGGACCAGCAGATCTCTGACCTTCAGGCTCAGGTCGACAGTCTCAAGAGCCAGGTCAACCTCACCGAGTACGCCCGCAAGCGCGCGCAGGAGCTCGACGACCTGCTGCGCCTGGCCGGCGCCGGCCAGTACAAGACGGTGCCGGCCCAGGCCATCGCCTTCGGGCCGGCGCAGGGCTTCGCCCAGACGATCACCATCGACGTCGGCCGCCTCGACGGCATCAAGGTCGACATGAACGTGGTCAACGGGCAGGGGCTCGTCGGCCGGGTCGTGTCCGTCGGCCCCACCACGAGCACCGTGGCGCTCATCGTCGACAGCACCTCGACGGTGGGCGCCCGGGTCGAGTCCTCGATGCAGACCGGGTTCCTCAACGGCACCGGCGAGACCGGCCGGCTCGAGCTCCAGCTGCTCGACCCGTTCGCGCCGGTCGCGGTGGGGGAGCGGCTGGTGTCCTCCGGCGTCAAGGGCGGCGGGGGCGTGTACGTGCAGGGCGTGCCGCTGGGCACCATCACCGCCGTGTCGGGCACGCCGGGGCAGCTCACCCGCATCGCCACCGTGGTGCCGTTCGTGGACTTCACCACGCTCGACCTCGTGGGCGTCATCGTCGAGCCCCCGCGGACCGACCCGCGCGACGCCGTCCTGCCACCCAAGCCCACCACCTCGCCGACGGCCGCGCCGAGCGGCACCGCGACGGGCACGGCCACGCCGGGCACGAGCGCCTCGGGCACGCCGTCCGGGTCCGCCTCGGGCAGCCCGTCCCCGAACCCCTCGGCGTCCTGACGTGGCGTGGCTGCGCGCGACGCTCCAGGTCGTCCTCGTGCTCACCGCGCTGATCCTCGAGCTCACGGTGCTGCCGCTGCTGCACCTGCCGGGGGCGACGCCGGACCTGCTGGCCGTCACGGTGATCGCGCTGGGGTTCGTGGGCGGACCCGTGCGCGGCGCCGTCACCGGGTTCCTCGCCGGCGTCCTGCTCGACGTCGTCCCGCCCTCCGACGGCGTGCTGGGGCTGACCGCGGTCGTCTTCGTGGTGGTCGGCTACCTCGCCGGCCTGCTGGGGGTGCGCGAGCGCGGCGCGTTCCTCACCGTGGGGCTCACCGGGCTGCTGGCGGCGGCCACCACCCTGGGGATCGCCGTCGTGGGCGGCGTGGTGGGCGACCCGCGGGTGTCGTGGGACCGCGTGCCGGGGCTCGTGCTCACGCAGCTGGGCTACGCCCTCGTCCTCGCCGCGTTCGTGGTGCCCCTGGTCACGGCCCTCTGGCGCCGGGTCGACCCGCCGCAGACGCGCTACGAGCCGGTCCGCTGAGCGCCTGCTCCGCGCGAGGGCCCGGCCCAGGAGCGCCGGCCGGCTCCGGACCGGCCGTCCGGCTTGCGCGGGAGCGGGAGTCGCCGCCCGCGAGCGCAGGTAGCCTGGGGCGGTCCGCGTGAGTCGTGCGTCACCCCCGGGAACCCCGTGGCGGCGCACGTCGTCCACGCCTCTGGACCCCCGGACCGGTCCACGACCGTCCGACCGACGCACCGACCCGAGGAGCCCCCACCAGTGAGCGAGCGGTCCAACCTGCGACTCGCGGTGCTCGGCGTGCTGCTCCTGTCGCTCGTGGTGACCCTCGTGGGGCGCCTGTTCTTCATCCAGGTCGTCAACGCCGAGGTGTACACGCAGAAGGCGTCGGCCAACCAGTACCGCTACGTCGTCACCCCGGCCACCCGCGGGCTGATCCTCGACCAGCTGGGCCGCCCGATCGTGGCCAACCGCACGTCGCTGGTCGTGAGCGTCGACCGGCAGGTGCTCGCCGACCAGAAGGACCACGGCGTCGCGGTGCTCTCGCGCCTGGCCAAGGCGCTCGGCGTCACGTACACCTCGCTCAAGTACCGACTCGAGATCTGCGGCCCGGACGCCCACGAGCGCCCGCCGATCTGCTGGAACGGCTCGCCCTACCAGCCGATCCCCGTGGCCAAGGACATCAGCGAGGACCTCGCCCTGCGGATCATGGAGAAGCGCTCGGACTACCCGGGTGTCACCGCCGGCCTGGAGGCCGTGCGCGAGTACGAGTCGCCCTACGGCATGAACGCCGCGCACATCCTGGGCTACCTCGGCCCGGTCAACGACACCGAGCTCCAGGCGCAGCAGGCGGCCCTCGACGCCGGCAAGAACCTGCCCGTCGCGAGCCGGCTCCAGCGCACGGACCTCATCGGGCGCTCCGGTCTCGAGGCCGAGTACGACTCCGCCCTGCGCGGGGTGCCGGGCGTCAAGCAGCTCTCGGTCAACCTCTCGATGGACGTGACCGGCACCGTCAGCGACACCCCGTCGACGCCGGGCGACTACCTGGTGACCAACATCGACGCGCACCTTCAGTCCGTGGTGGAGCAGCAGCTCCACGAGGCGATCCTGCGGGCGCGGAGCCAGACGGTGCGCGGCACCTCCGAGCACTACAAGGGCGACTCCGGCGCCGCCGTGGTCATGGACGTCACCAACGGGCACGTGCTGGCGTTGGCCTCCTACCCGAGCTACGACCCGTCGGTGTGGGTGGGCGGCATCTCCAAGAAGGAGTACGCGAAGCTCACCGCGCCCAAGGCCAACCTGCCGCTGATCTCGCGGGCGACCCAGGGCCTGTTCGTGCCGGCGTCGACCTTCAAGATCGTGTCGGCCTCCGCCGCGCTCCAGAACGGCTACACGCCCAACCAGACCTACCAGTGCCCCTCCTACCTCACCATCGGTGGCCGCAAGTTCAGCAACTTCGAGGGCGAGGCGCCCGGGCCCGTCGACCTCGCCAAGGGCCTGGCCGTGTCCTGCGACACGATGTGGTACCAGGTCGCGGCGGACATGTGGCTCAAGGACGGCGGCCTGCACCCCACCAAGCCCAAGGACGCCATCGAGAACATGGCGAGGGCCTACGGCTACGGGCGCAAGACCGGCATCGACCTGCCGAGCGAGTCGAGCGGGCGGGTCGGCGGCCGCGACTTCACCGAGGCCAACTACCTGGCCAACAAGGACAACTACTGCTACCGCGCGACCCACGGCTACCCCGAGGTGAAGGACCGCACCAAGGCGGCGTACTGGAAGGCCCTGGCGATCGACAACTGCAAGTACGGCGACCTCTACCAGGTGGGTGACGAGGTCAACCTCGCCATCGGCCAGGGCGACACCGCGGTCACGCCGCTCCAGGTGGCCACGGCGTTCTCCGCGCTCGCCAACGGCGGCACCCTGTACGCGCCGGAGATCGGCAAGGGGCTGGTGTCCTCCTCGGGCAAGCTGGTGAAGGTGTTCAAGCCCAAGAAGACGGGCCGGCTGCCGGTGTCCCAGGCCAACCTCGCGTTCCTGCGGTCGGCGTTCTCCGAGGTGACCAGCAAGCCCTACGGCACCGGCTACAACCCGTTCGTGGGCTTCCCGCTGGACAAGATCCCGGTCGCGGCCAAGACCGGTACCGGCCAGGCGTCCAACGGGCAGCAGTCGACGTCGTGGTTCGCGACCTTCGCGCCGGCGAACAAGCCCAAGTACGCCGTCGTCATGATGGTGAGCCAGGGCGGCACGGGCTCGGGCACCAGCGCGCCGAGCGTGCGCAAGATCTACGAGGCGCTCTTCGGCGTCAACGGCTCGACGGTGAACCCGAAGAAGTCGGTCCTGGTCGGTGGCGCCCCGACGACGAAGCTGCCGCAGGTCCGCTCCGACGGCACTCCCGTCTACCCGGGCATGCCGAAGTCCGTCATCACTCCTGCGAGCACGACCGCGGGCGCCGGCGCCACCACCGCGGCCGGCACCGCCACGACGGGCGCCACCGCCGCGCCCAACGACGGCGCCTCGCCGGACCCGTCGACGACGGCAAACGGCGCGGTGGCGGTGCTGCCGGTGCTGCTGGGCGGCGGCCTGCTCGGCCGCCGGGCGCGACGACGGCGCCGCCGACCGCCGCCGACGCCGAGGCTGTGGTCGGGATGACGCTCGCCTACCCCTCGGCCGGGGTGCAGCGTCGGCGGTCCACCTCGGTGTGGCGCCGCATGGACTGGTCGCTCGTGGTCGCGGCGCTGGCGCTGTCCGCCATCGGGTCGCTGCTGGTGTGGTCGGCCACGCGCGGCTCGCAGATCGACCACGGCCTCGACCCGGACAGCTTCCTCAAGAAGCAGCTCGTCAACGTGGTGGTCGGCATCGCGTTCGCCGTGCTCGTCTCGAGGTTCGACTACCGGCTGCTGCGCGCGTACACGCCGTTCCTGTGGGGTGCGTCGATCCTCGGGCTGCTGTTCGTGCTCGTGGCCGGCGCTCGGATCAACGGGGCCAAGGCGTGGATCGCGCTGCCCGGCGGCTTCACCATCCAGCCGGCCGAGTTCGCCAAGATCGCGATCATCCTCGGCATGGCGATGCTGCTGTCGGAGAAGCGCGACGCCGAGAACGAGCCGCGCGACATCGACGTCGCCTACTCCCTCGGCGTGGCCGGCGTCCCGATCGCGCTGATCATGCTCCAGCCGGACCTCGGCACCGTGATGGTCATCGCGTGCATGGTCTTCGGCATCATCGCGGTGGCCGGCGCCAAGGCGCGGTGGCTCGTGGGGATCCTGGTCGGCGGCGCGCTGGTGGCCGTGGTCGCCGTCCAGGTCGGGCTGCTCAAGCAGTACCAGCTCGACCGCCTGACGGCCTTCGCCAACCCCGACGCGAACGCACGCACGATCGGGTTCAACACCCAGCAGGCGCGCATCGCGATCGGGTCGGGCGGCCTGTTCGGTGCGGGCCTCTTCCACGGCCCGCAGACACAGGGCCACTTCGTGCCGGAGAACCAGACCGACTTCGTGTACTCGGTGGCGGGGGAGGAGCTCGGGTTCGCCGGCGCGGTGGCGATCGTGCTGCTCCTGGGGCTCATCCTGTGGCGTGCGGTGCGCATCGCGCTGCGCGCCTCGGACCTCTTCGGCCGCCTGGTGGCCTCCGGGGTCGCCGTGTGGATCGCCTTCCAGGCGTTCGAGAACATCGGGATGAACCTCGGGATCATGCCGGTCACCGGCGTCCCCCTGCCGTTCGTCTCCTACGGGGGCACGTCGATGTTCGCGTCGTGGCTCGCGATAGGCCTCCTGCTCAACGTGCACCTCAGGGCGCAGGAGTAGCGGCCCGGCTCCGCGCCCGGCGGCCGGTGCGGCGGGGCGCCGTTAGGATCGTCGTGCTCCCGAGGCCGCGCAGCCGCGGTCCTGCTCGTGCCAGAGAGGCCAGAGAGGTCGTCGTGTCCGTCGAGTCTGTGTTCCCCCAGCTCGAGGCCCTGCTCCCGCTCGTGACCAAGCCGGTCCAGTACGTCGGCGGCGAGCTCAACGCGGTCACGAAGCCGTGGGACTCGGCGTCCGTCCGCTGGGCGCTCATGTACCCGGACGCCTACGAGGTCGGCATCCCCAACCAGGGCGTGCAGATCCTCTACGAGGTGCTCAACGAGCGGCCCGACGCGCTCGCCGAGCGCACGTACGCGGTGTGGCCGGACCTCGAGCGCCTCATGCGCGAGCACGGGGTGCCGCAGTTCACCGTCGACTCCCACCGGCCGGTCGGCGCGTTCGACCTGCTCGGCGTGAGCTTCTCGACCGAGCTCGGCTACACCAACATGCTGACCGCTCTCGACCTGGCCGGCGTGCCGTTGCACGCGGCCGACCGCGACGAGACGCACCCCGTCGTCGTGGCCGGCGGCCACGCCGCCTTCAACCCCGAGCCGATCGCGGACTTCGTCGACGCCGCCGTGCTCGGCGATGGCGAGCAGGCGGTGCTGACCATCTCGGACGTCGTGGCGGCCTGGAAGGACGAGGGCCGGCCCGGTGGCCGCGAGGAGCTGCTGCTGCGCCTGGCGCGCACGGGCGGCGTCTACGTCCCGCGGTTCTACGACGTCGACTACCTGCCGGACGGCCGGATCGCGCGGGTCGCGCCCAACCGGCCCGGCGTCCCGTGGCGGGTCTCGAAGCACACCGTCATGGACCTCGACGAGTGGCCCTACCCCAAGGCGCCGCTGGTGCCGCTCGCCGAGAGCATCCACGAGCGGATGAGCGTGGAGATCTTCCGCGGCTGCACGCGCGGCTGCCGGTTCTGCCAGGCGGGCATGATCACCCGGCCCGTGCGCGAGCGCAGCGCGGTGACCATCGCCGAGATGGTCGACAACGGCCTGGCCCGCACCGGCTACGAGGAGGTCGGGCTGCTCAGCCTCTCCAGCGCCGACCACAGCGAGATCGGCGTCGTGGCGAAGGGCCTGGCCGACCGCTACGAGGGCACCGAGACCGGGCTCTCCCTGCCGAGCACCCGGGTCGACGCGTTCAACATCGAGCTGGCCAACGAGCTCACCCGCAACGGCCGGCGCAGCGGGCTGACCTTCGCGCCCGAGGGCGGCAGCGAGCGGATGCGGCGCGTGATCAACAAGATGGTCACCGAGGAGGACCTCATCCGCACCGTCGCGACGGCCTACGGCAACGGCTGGCGCCAGGTGAAGCTCTACTTCATGTGCGGGCTGCCGACCGAGACCGACGAGGACGTCCTGCAGATCGCCGAGGTCGCGCGCCGGGTCATCGAGACGGGCCGCTCGGTCAGCGGCAGCAAGGACATCCGCTGCACGGTGTCGATCGGCGGCTTCGTGCCCAAGCCGCACACACCGTTCCAGTGGGCGGCGCAGCTCGACCACGAGACCACCGACGCGCGGCTGCGCAAGTTGCGCGACGCCATCCGCGCCGACCGGCAGTACGGCAAGGCCATCGGGTTCCGCTACCACGACGGCAAGCCCGGCATCGTCGAGGGCCTGCTCTCGCGCGGCGACCGTCGCGTGGGCCGCGTGATCGAGCGGGTCTGGCGCGAGGGCGCCCGGTTCGACGGGTGGAGCGAGCACTTCTCCTTCGACGCGTGGATGGCCGCGGCCGAGCACGCGCTCGCCGACGTCCCGGTGGACGTCGACTGGTTCACCACGCGCGAGCGCGAGCACACCGAGGTGCTGCCCTGGGACCACCTCGACTCCGGTCTCGACAAGGACTGGCTGTGGGAGGACTGGCAGGACTCGCTCGACGAGGTCGGGGTCGAGGACTGCCGCTGGACCCCGTGCTTCGACTGCGGTGTGTGCGACCAGATGGGCACCGAGATCCAGGTGGGCCCCACCGGCGCCACGCTGCTCGGCATGCCCGCCCTCCCGCTGCGCGGCGCGGGGCTCGTGGCCGCCTCGGCGGGCCCGGTCGACGGCTGATGGCGCGCCAGGCCCCGGTCCGCGACGTCGCGCCGACCGTCCAGCGGCTGCGCCTGCGCTACGCCAAGCGCGGGCGGCTGCGGTTCACCAGCACGCGCGACTTCCAGCGCGCCCTCGAGCGCGCGCTGCGGCGCACCGGCGTCCCCATGGCCTACAGCCAGGGCTTCAACCCGCACCCGCGGATCAGCTACGCCAACGCCGCGCCCACGGGGGCGGCGAGCGAGGCCGAGTACGCCGAGCTCGCGGTCACCGAGGTGCTCGACCCCGAGGCCGTGCGCGCCGCCCTCGACGCCGCCCTGCCTCCCGGGCTCGACGTCCTCGAGGTGGTGGAGGTGCGCACCCCGGACCTCGCCGACCGCCTCCAGGCCAGCGTCTGGACGCTCGAGCTGCCGCAGGTGGAGCCGGAGGCGGCCCGCGCCGCGGCAGCGGCTTTCCTCGCCGCCTCGGCCGTCGAGGTGTCCCGGATGACCAAGTCCGGCCCTCGCACGTTCGACGCCCGGGGGCCGGTCGTGCGGCTCGAGGTCCGCGACGGCGCCGCGCTCGCGGCGACCGGTGCGGCGGACGGCGGTCCCTGTGCGATACTCGACCTGGTCGTGCGGCACGTCACACCGTCCGTCCGACCCGACGACGTCCTCGCCGCGCTCCGGCTCGTGGCCGACCTCGTGCCGCCGGTCCCCTCCCGGGTGACCCGGCTGGCGCAGGGGCCGCTGGTCGCGGACGCGAGCACCGGCCCCGCGACGGACGCGGTGACCGACCCGCTCGCGCCCGATCGCGGCTGACCGAGTCGGCGCCCGAGCCGGATCCCACCGGATCCACGAGGACGCATCCCATCGGCTTTCGTCCGGGGCCCGCCCCGGACGCCATGACCTCCGCGCGGTGCCCCCGGGGCGCCCGGAGGTCGGAACTGGAGCGCAGCTCGTGACCGACGGCCCCACCGACACCCCCGAGACCACCGACACCCCGGACGCCGGCACCGCCCCGGCACCCCGCCGGCGCCGCGCCGCCGGCCGCCCGGCCGGGCCGCCCGCGCCCGTCGCGACGGCGTCCGAGCCCTCCGGCCCCACGGGCCCGGACGGCGACGCCCCCGCGACCGACGCGGCCGCGGAGCAGCCGGCGGCCAAGGCGACCGCGAAGAAGGCCGCCAAGACCACCAAGGCCACCAAGACCGCGAAGACCGCCGCGCCGGCCAAGAAGGCGGCCAAGACCGCCAAGACGGCGAAGACGACAGCGAAGAAGACGGCGACGAGCGCCGCCGCGAAGGCGGAGGCGGGCGCCGACGACGTCCCCGTGGCGACCGGACCGGCCGCCCACGACGCCCCGAGCGCGGAGCCCGCCCCCGGCCGGCGCCGCAAGGCCGCGGTGCCCGCGCCGGCGTTCAGCGCCGTGGTGGAGCCCGAGCCGGTCGAGCCGCCGGCCGCCCCGGCCGCCGGGCTGCTCATGTTCCAGGCCCCCTCCGCGGAGGCCGCCCCCACCCGCTCGCGCCGCTCCTCGTCCGCCCGGGGCGCCGCACCGGCCGCGCCGGCCGAGGCCGAGCAGGCCGCAGAGGCCGAGACCGAGGAGGCCGAGGAGGCCGTCGAGGTCGCCGCCGAGCAGGGTGCGCCGGAGGCGGCCGAGCCCGACGAGCACGACGACGACCAGGAGGAGCCGGGCGGCGCCCGCCGCCGGCGCCGCCGCGGCGGCCGTGGCCGGCGCCGGCGCACCGGCACCGACGCCGACAGCGAGGGCGGCGAGGACGACTCGGCCGCCGACGAGGGGGCCGAGGCCCCCTCGGAGACCGACGAGCGGGCGGGCGACGAGGACACCGAGTCCGGCTCGGCCTCCAGCCGCCGGCGCCGGCGCCGCCGCCGTCGCGCGGGGGAGTCCGACGGCGCGGAGAACGACCCGCCCAACACCGTCGTGCGGGTCCGCGAGCCGCGCTCGCGCTCGGCCGCCTCGGAGGTCACCTCGGTCAAGGGCTCCACCCGCCTCGAGGCCAAGAAGCAGCGCCGCCGCGAGGGTCGCGAGGCCGGCAGGCGGCGTCCCTCGATCCTCACCGAGGCCGAGTTCCTGGCCCGGCGCGAGGCGGTCGACCGGACCATGGTCGTGCGCCAGCGCGACGACCGGACCCAGATCGCCGTGCTCGAGGACGGCGTGCTCGTGGAGCACTACGTCAACCGCAGCACCGGCGGCTCCATGATCGGCAACGTGTACCTGGGTCGCGTCCAGAACGTGCTGCCCAGCATGGAGGCCGCGTTCGTCGACGTCGGCCGCGGCCGCAACGCGGTGCTGTACGCGGGCGAGGTCAACTGGGACGCCGCGGGCCTCGAGGGCCAGCCCAAGCGGATCGAGGCGGCGCTCAAGAGCGGCGACAGCGTGCTGGTGCAGGTCACCAAGGACCCGCTCGGCCACAAGGGCGCCCGGCTCACCGCGCAGATCTCCCTGCCCGGCCGGTTCCTGGTCTACGTGCCCGAGGGGCAGATGACCGGGATCAGCCGCAAGCTGCCCGACACCGAGCGCGCCCGGCTCAAGGCGATCCTGCGCCAGGTGGTGCCCGAGAACGCCGGCGTCATCGTGCGCACGGCCGCCGAGGGCGCCAGCGAGGAGGAGCTGCGCCGCGACGTCGAGCGGCTCGCGGCCCAGTGGGAGGCCATCCAGGAGAAGGCGAAGGCGGCCGCGAACAACGGGCCCACCCTGCTCCACGGCGAGCCCGACCTCGCCATCAAGGTCGTCCGCGACATCTTCAACGAGGACTTCGGCTCGCTGGTGGTCGAGGGCGACCAGGCCTGGGCCGACATCGAGGAGTACGTCACCGGCGTCGCCCCCGACCTCGCCGACCGGCTGCACAAGTGGGTGGGCCCCGGCGACCTGTTCACCGACTACCGCATCGACGAGCAGCTGGCCAAGGCGCTCGACCGCAAGGTGTGGCTGCCCTCCGGCGGCTCGCTGGTGATCGACCGCACCGAGGCGATGACCGTGGTCGACGTCAACACCGGCAAGTTCACCGGCCAGGGCGGCAACCTCGAGGAGACGGTCACCAAGAACAACCTCGAGGCGGCCGAGGAGATCGTGCGCCAGCTGCGGCTGCGCGACATCGGCGGCATCGTCGTCGTCGACTTCATCGACATGGTGCTCGAGAGCAACCGCGACCTCGTGCTGCGCCGCCTGCTCGAGTGCCTCGGGCGCGACCGCACCAAGCATCAGGTGGCCGAGGTCACCTCGCTGGGGCTCGTGCAGATGACCCGCAAGCGCATCGGGCAGGGGCTGCTCGAGGTGTTCAGCGAGCCCTGCGAGCACTGCCAGGGCCGGGGCTACCACGTGCACTCCGAGCCGGTGGTGGCCAAGGCCGCGGCCGTGGAGTCCGAGGGCCCCGCGGGTCGCACCCGCAAGCGCCGCGGCGGCGAGGAGGCCGAGGCCGAGCCGGCCCGCGGCGGGCGGCGCAAGCGTGCGGCCGCGGCACCCGCGGCGCCCGAGGTCGAGCCCCGGGCCATCGACCCGACCGTGTCGGCCGCCATGGAGAAGGTGCACGCCGCGGCCGCCAAGCGCGCCGCCGATGCTGCCGCGGCGGCTGCTGCGGCCGCTGCGGGGGAGCCGGTGGACGCCTCGGCCCCCGCCGCGGAGGCGCAGGAGACCCCCGGCACCGAGCAGCCCGCGGCCCCGGCGGCCGAGACTGCCGACGCCGAGAAGCCCGCTGCGGCCGCGCCCGCCCGCCGGACCCGGGGGCCCCGCAAGGCCACCCGCAAGGCGGGTCCGGCGGCCGGGTCGGCCGAGGCAGCGACCCCGGAGGTGTCCGGCTCCCCGGCGGGCTGAGGGGCCCGGGAGCCCGCGGTTTGACCCGTCGGGCGCCCGCTTCGTACCCTTGACCCTCGGTGCCCACGCACCTCGACGTCACCACGCGCCTGCACCCCCTTGCCGGGGGAGCCTCGCCGTGAGCGTTTCCGAGAACGTCCGTAGAAGGAGATCCGCGGTGTACGCGATCGTCAAGGCCGGCGGCCGCCAGGAGAAGGTCGCCGTCGGCGACGTGTTCGAGCTCGACCGGGTGAGCACCGAGGCCGGCGCCACGCTGACCCTCCCGGCGCTGCTGCTCGTCGACGGCGAGACCGTCACCAGCGACGCCGCGGCGCTCGCCGGCGTCACGGTCACCGCCGAGGTCGTCGAGCACACCAAGGGCCCGAAGATCCGGATCATGCACTACAAGAACAAGACCGGCTACCGCCGTCGGCAGGGCCACCGCGCCCAGCTCACGCGCGTGAAGGTCACCGGCATCGAGACGTCGAAGTAGGGACGGACCATGGCTCACAAGAAGGGTGCCTCGAGCACCAGGAACGGTCGCGACTCCAACGCGCAGCGTCTCGGCGTCAAGCGCTTCGGCGGTCAGTACGTGAAGGCCGGCGAGATCATCGTCCGCCAGCGCGGCACCCACTTCCACCCCGGCGCCAACGTCGGCCGCGGCGGCGACGACACGCTGTTCGCCCTGGCCGCCGGCAACGTGGAGTTCGGCACCGCGCGCGGCCGCCGCGTCGTCAACGTCGTCGGCGAGTGACCCACCGGCGCCACGCATGACTCCGTGAGGGGGCGAGCCGCTCGGCTCGCCCCCTCACGCATGTCCCGGCCCGTGCCACGAGCACGGCCCCGTCCCACCCCGTCCCTCGGAGAGCAGGCAGTCCCGTGACCTCGTTCGTGGACCGCGTCGTCCTGCACGTGGCCGCCGGCGACGGCGGGCACGGCTGCGTGTCGGTCTACCGCGAGAAGTTCAAGCCCCTCGGCGGCCCGGACGGCGGCAACGGCGGGCACGGCGGCGACGTGCGGCTCGTCGTCGACACCAACGTCACCTCGCTGCTCGAGTACCACCACGGCCCCCACCGCCGGGCCGGCAACGGCCGCCCGGGGGAGGGCGGGCACCGCAACGGGGCGAACGGCGAGTCCCTCGTGCTGCGCGTGCCGCCCGGCACGAGCGTGCAGGACTCCCGCGGTGCGGTGCTCGCCGACCTCGTCGCGCCGGGCATGGAGTACGTCGTGGCCCAGGGCGGCCACGGCGGCCTGGGCAACGCCGCCCTCGCCTCGCCGCGCCGCAAGGCGCCCGGGTTCGCGCTGCTCGGCGAGCCCGGCGACGCGCGCGACGTCGTCCTCGAGCTCAAGTCGGTCGCCGACGTCGCGCTCGTCGGCTTCCCCAGCGCGGGCAAGTCCTCGCTCATCGCGGCGATGTCCGCGGCGCGGCCCAAGATCGCCGACTACCCGTTCACCACCCTCGTGCCCAACCTCGGCGTGGTCACCGCGGGCGACACCGTGTTCACGGTGGCCGACGTCCCTGGCCTCATCCCCGGCGCCAGCCAGGGCAAGGGCCTCGGCCTGGAGTTCCTGCGCCACGTCGAGCGCTGCCACGTGCTGGTGCACGTGCTCGACTGCGCCACGCTCGAGCCGGGCCGCGACCCGGTGAGCGACCTCGACGCGATCGAGCACGAGCTCGCGCAGTACGGCGGCACGGAGGGCGACCTCGCCGACCGGCCGCGGCTCGTCGCGCTCAACAAGGTGGACGTGCCCGAGGCCCGCGACCTCGCCGACCTCGTCGCCCCGATGCTGCGCGAGCGGGGGCTCACCGTCGTCGAGGTGTCCGCGGCGGCGCACGACGGGCTCCGGGCGCTCGGCTTCGCCATGGCCGAGCTCGTCGCGGCCGCGCGCGCGGCTGCGCCCGAGGAGGTCGCGCCGCGCATCGTGCTCAACCCGCAGGCGGTCGACGACGGCGGCTTCGAGGTGGTCACGGAGCCGGACGAGGACGGCGGCGTGCGCTACCGCGTGCGCGGCGAGCGGCCGCGCCGCTGGGTGCGCCAGACCGACTTCAGCAACGACGAGGCGGTCGGCTACCTCGCCGACCGGCTCGCCCGGCTCGGCGTGGAGGAGCGGCTGCTCGAGCTGGGGGCGACGGCCGGGGCCACCGTGCTCATCGGCCCGGAGGACGACGCCGTCGTCTTCGACTGGCAGCCCAGCATCGCCGCCGGCACGCCGCTGACCGGCCCGCGCGGCAGCGACGACCGCCTCTACCAGTAGCCGGGCGGCGCGCTCAGGCGAGCTCGAGCCGCACGCGCACCTCGCTGCCGTCGTCGAGGTCCTCGGCCCGCCGCACCGCCGCCTTGACCGGCAGCAGGTAGGACCCGCTCGCCGAGTCCGGGAACACCGACGTGCCCCAGGTGGTGGCCCCGAGGGTGACCCGCACCCGCACCGAGCCGAAGCCGACGCGCTCGCGGCGCGACCGCACGTCGTCGGCGACCTCATCCGGCAGCGCGACGAAGTACCAGGCGGCCGCACCGGGCCACCGGCGCAGCCGTCCGCGGAAGTCCCACGTGCCCACGACCCGCAGTGTGGCCGCCTCCGGTGACAGGGGCGCCGGAACCCGACGGAGTCGCCCCGCGACGGGGCCGCGCGGCCACCGGCGGGCGGCCTGAGAGGATGCGCCGCGTGAGCAGCGAGCGCCAGGTCGTGACTGGGGCGCGCCGTGTCGTGGTGAAGGTCGGCTCGTCGTCGCTCACGGCGCCAGGCGGAGGCCTCGACCCGGACCGCGTCGACGCCCTCGTCGACGCCCTCGGCGCTCGGCTGGCCGCCGGCTCGCAGGTGGTGCTCGTGTCGTCGGGCGCGATCGCCACAGGCATCGGTCCGCTCGGCATCGGCCGGCGCCCGCGCGACCTCGCGACGCAGCAGGCAGCAGCCAGCGTGGGCCAGGGGATCCTGCTCGCCCACTACACCGGAGCGTTCGGCCGTCACGGGCGCACCGTGGGCCAGGTGCTGCTCACCGCCGACGACGTCACCCGTCGCTCGCACTACCGCAACGCGCAGCGCACGCTCTACAAGCTGCTCGAGCTCGACGTCGTCCCGATCGTCAACGAGAACGACACCGTGGCCACCGAGGAGATCCGGTTCGGCGACAACGACCGGCTCGCGGCCCTCGTGGCGCACCTCGTGCACGCCGACCTGCTCGTGCTGCTCTCCGACGTCGACGGTCTCTACGACGGCCCGCCGAGCCGGGCCGGCTCGCGGCTCGTCCCGGAGGTGCACGGGGAGGACGACCTCGCGGGCGTGGTGCTGCGCGGCACCGGCTCCGGGGTGGGCCTCGGCGGGATGGTCACGAAGGTCGACGCGGCGCGCATCGCGACCTCGGCCGGCGTCCCCGTCGTCCTCACCTCCACCGCGCAGGCGGGCCGGGCGCTGGCCGGCGAGGCCGTGGGGACGCTGTTCCACCCCACGGGTCATCGCACGGGCACCCGGCTGCTGTGGCTCGCGCACGCCACCGACGCGCGCGGCCGGTTGCACCTCGACGCCGGCGCGGTCGACGCCGTCGTCCGGCGCCGCCTCTCGCTGCTGCCCGCGGGCGTCACCGCCGTCGACGGGTCGTTCGTGGCCGGTGATCCCGTGGACCTGGTTGACGAAAACGGCCACGCCGTCGCGCGCGGGCTGGTCAACTTTGATGCGACAGAGCTCCCGGGCCTGCTGGGCCGCTCCACCCGCGACCTGGCCCGCGAGCTGGGCCCGGCGTACGAGCGCGAGATCGTCCACCGCGACGACCTCGTGGTCCTGCGCCCCTAGCGCCCCACCCGGAGGTGACGTGCCCGGCTGGCCGTTCTGGCACGTGACGCTCACGGTCGCCGGCGAGGCGGTGCCGGAGGCCGAGATCCGCTGCGGCCTCGAGCGGCTCGCGACCGAGCACCCGTTCCTGCTCTCCGGCCGGTACGGCACCGACGTGGCCGAGGTGCGGTACTGGGAGGAGGCGCCCGACGCCGACGCCGTCGTCGCCCTGGCGCTGCGCCTGTGGGACGACCACCGGGCCTCGGCGTCGCTGCCGGGCTGGCGCGTCGTGGGGGTCGAGGTCGTGGACCGCGCTACGTTCCACCGACGGGGGCGTACCACCATGTCGCCGGTGTCGCTGGTCGGCGTCGCCCCGTTCTGAGCGGCCGCCCTCGGCGGCGAGGGGGGGCGTGGTGAGCGACCGACCGGACGGGCTGGCGCCCCCACCCGCTGAGCCCCGCTGGAACCCGCCCCCGGAGTGGGCGCCGCCACCGGCTCGCCAGGACGTCGGCGTCGCCCCGCCCGTCAAAGCGTGGCCCCCGGCGCCGCCGCGTCGCCCACGTCCCGCGCTGCGGCTCGTCGAGGGACGGCGTCCGCCGCTGTGGGTGCCGCTCCTGCTGGTGGCCGTCATCGTGGGGCGCGCGGCGCTCACGTGGCTCCAGGGCGCCCAGCACCCGGACATCGTGATCGTGCTGACCCAGCGCGTGTGGGTCGGCGAGCTCGTCGGGGCCGCCGTGGTGGTGGGCGTCGTGCTCGTCGGCCGCTGGTGGCGGTCGGTGGGCTACGTCCCCCGGCCGGGCGCGGGCCTCGCCGTGCGGCTCATCGCCGTCGCCGAGGCGGTGATCTGCCTCGGTCTCGTGGCCGCAGCCGGCGCCGCCCAGGGGGTCGCGCCTCGCTGGTACGCGGTGCTGGCGGTGAACGTGCTCGCGATCGGTGTCCTCGAGGAGACGGTGTTCCGCGGCTTGCTCTGGGCCTCCCTGCCCGCCCGGTGGCCGGTCTCCCGGGTGCTGCTCGTGACGTCCCTGGGCTTCGGGGCCCTGCACGTGGCGAACGGGCTGGTCACCGGTGATTGGGGGGCGGCCGTCCTCCAGGCGATCGTGGTGACGCCGCTGGGCCTGTGGTTCGGGGTGGTGCGGCTGCGCACCGGGTGGCTGGGCGCGTCGATCGGGCTGCACTCCCTGCACGACGCGGCGGGTGCTGCTCTTGCGACGCTCACTGCCTCCGGGGTGCTCTCCCAGCGCGCGGCCGAGCACCTCGACATCCCGGCCGGCGTGCTCCTCGCGGTGCTCGCGTTCGAGGCCGCCCTGGTCACGGTCGCGGTGGCGGGCGTCGTGGTCTGGATCCGGCTCATGGTCGACGAGCGCCGCGCCAAGCGGGCGGCAGCGCCGCCCGGAACTGGCGTCGCCGCCCTGGCATGACGGGCGGCCCCGAGCGCGCCGCTCTCTGCTCCTCGGCGACGACGTCACGGCCGGGACGACCCGGACCCGGGCCGGCCTCGGGTCGGACGCGACGTCGGGCGGTGGGTGCTGCGCGGGCAGGGCGCGCGGTGGCAGAGTGCGGGCGTGCCTGAGGTCGTGCTGCGCCGTGCCGTGCCTGACGACCTGCCCGTGGTCGAGCGACTCTGGCAGCTCGACCGGCACGAGATGGCCGAGTTCTGGCGGAGCCGGCCCGACCCCGACGGCCTGTTCCGGCCCGGGGTCCCCGCGATGCTCGTGAGCGACCCCGACCGCGACGCGTGGTTCATCCTGGCCGACGGTCGCGTGGCGGGGCTGGCGAGCACGCGGCGCCGGGCCGACGGTGCGCGGTCGGTGTTCTCGTTCCTCGTCGTGCGGGCGGCCCGGCGCAGCGGTGTCGGGCGGGCCGCGGCCGCGCAGGTGCTGGCGGCCCACCCGGGGGAATGGGCGGTGGCCTTCCAGGAGGTCAACGCCGGCGCCGCGGTGTTCTGGCGGTCCGTGGCCGCCGGGGCCGCCGTGGACGGCGTCGTCCGCGAGGAGGTCGAGACCACGCCCCGGGGCTCCGAGCAGGTCTGGCTGCGCTTCGCCACGACCTGACCCGGACCCGTCGTTACTGCCCGAACGACCGGATCCGGGGCGCCGGATCCGCGCTTTCGGGCAGTAACGTGCGGGCCCTGCCGCGGGGGCGGGTGCGTCTCCTACCCTCGGAGGGTGACCGACACGAGCACCTCCGCCCCTGCCGCCGACCGCGACGCCGTCCTCGACGTGGCACGCCGCGCGCGCGGCGCCGCCGTCGTCCTGCGCACCCTCACCCGCGCGCAGAAGGACGCCGCCCTCCTCGCCGTCGCCGACGCGCTCGACGCCGCCACCGAGCGCGTCGTGGCCGCCAACCGCGGCGACGTCGAGCGGGCCGAGGCCCAGGGCACCGACCCGGCCATCGTCGACCGGCTCACCCTGACCCCCGCCCGGCTGGCCGCGATCGCCGACGCCGTGCGCGACGTGGCCGCCCTGCCCGACCCGGTCGGCGAGGTCGTGCGCGGCTACACGCTGCCCAACGGCCTGGCCGTCAGCCAGGTGCGCGTGCCACTCGGCGTCGTCGGGATGGTCTACGAGGCACGCCCCAACGTCACCGTCGACGCCGCGGTGCTGGCGCTCAAGAGCGGCAACGCGGCGCTGCTGCGCGGCTCGTCCTCGGCGTACGACTCCAACATGGCGCTCGTCGAGGTGATGCGCGAGGCGCTGGCCGGCACGGCCGTGCCGGTCGACGCCATCGCCCTCGTGCCGGGCACCACGCACGAGTCGGTGAAGCACCTGATGACCGCGCGTGGCCTGGTCGACGTTCTCATCCCGCGCGGGGGCGCCGCCCTCATCCGGTCGGTGGTGGAGGAGTCGACGGTCCCGGTCATCGAGACCGGCGTCGGCAACTGCCACGTGTACGTCGACGCCGACGCCGACCTCGACAAGGCCGTCGCGATCCTGGTGAACTCCAAGACGCAGCGGGTGAGCGTGTGCAACGCCGCCGAGACGTTCCTCGTGCACCGCGACGTGGCCGACGCGTTCCTGCCGCGCGCGCTCGAGGCGCTGCGCGCCAAGGGCGTCACCGTGCACGGCGACGAGCGGATGGCGCCGTACGCCGAGGCCGCCGGCATCGCCTTCGCACCGGTCACCGACGAGGACTGGGCGGCCGAGTACTACTCCCTCGACATCGCCGCGGGCGTCGTGGACGACCTCGACGCCGCGCTCGAGCACGTCCGCCGCTGGTCGACGGGCCACACCGAGGCGATCGTGTCGGACTCCGCCTCGGCGATCGCTCGGTTCGTGGCCGGGGTCGACTCGGCCGCGGTCATGGTCAACGCCTCGACGCGCTTCACCGACGGCGGCGAGTTCGGCTTCGGGGCCGAGATCGGCATCTCCACCCAGAAGCTGCACGCCCGCGGCCCCATGGGCCTGGCCGAGCTCACCAGCACCACCTACGTCGTCACCGGCGACGGGCACGTGCGCGGCTGACGCCGACGAGTCCGCCGGCAGCGGCCTGACCTGGGACGACGCGTGTCCGCACCGCGACCGGACCGTGACCGGAACGGTCCCGCCGGTGCGCCGACCCCGGCGGTCGGGTTGGTATCCTCCGAGGGCCCACGACGTAGGGCGCCCAATCGTGAGGGGACGGGTCGATGAACGCCGCTGCGAGCCTGGCCGAGACCATCGTGTACTTCGAGCCGAGCAAGTGGTTCTTCGGCGCGCTCGCGCTCGGCACCCTGCTCGTGCTGCTCATCGTCGTCACGCGCTTCAACATCGACCGCTGACCCCGGTCGCGGTCCGCGTCCGATGCAGCGCGTGGGGGTGATGGGGGGCACGTTCGACCCCGTCCACCAGGGCCACCTCGTCGCCGCGTCCGAGGTCGCCCACCGCTTCGACCTCGACGAGGTCGTGTTCGTCCCCACCGGACGGCCCTGGCAGAAGGCCGACCGCGCCGTCACTCCCGCGGAGGACCGCTACCTCATGACCGTGATCGCGACCGCGGCCGACCCCCGCTTCCGGGTCAGCCGGGTCGACGTCGACCGCGACGGTCCGACGTACACGGTGGACACCCTGCGCGACCTCGCCGCGGAGTACGCCGAGGCCGACCAGGACACCGAGCTCTACTTCATCACCGGGGCGGACGCCCTCTCCTCGATCGCCGGCTGGCACGACGTCGACGAGCTCGTCTCGCTGGCGCACTTCGTCGGCGTCACCCGTCCGGGGCACGCGCTGCTCGACCCCGGCCTGCCCCAGGGACGCGTCACGCTGGTGGAGATCCCGGCGCTCGCGATCTCCTCGAGCGACTGCCGGTCGCGCGTGTCGCGCGGCGAGCCGATCCGCTACCTGGTGCCCGACGGCGTGTGGCAGTACGTCGCCAAGCGCGGCCTCTACGCGGCGCAGTCATGACCCGGCGCACGTGGCCGGACGGGGGACAGGCATGAGCGACTGGGACGACGCGCACGACCCGGCGGCGCACGCCGCCGGCCCGGACGGCCCGGCACCGGATCCGGCGCCCGACCCGGCCGCCGGCGCGCCGAGCGCGGCGCCCACCGGACCCCCGCTCATGGCGCCCTCGCCCACCACCCCGCCCGGCCCGCTGGCCGCGGCGGCCGCCGGCGCCCCGGCCGTCCCGCCCCCGTCACCGCCCGCGGCACCGCCGGGCTCGGACACCGTGGTGCCGGCCGGCGCGGCCGACTCGCCGGAGGCCGTGTTCGCCGCTGCGGAGGGCAGCCGCGCCGAGCGGCGCAGGGCGGCGGAGGAGGCGGCCCGGCAGTCGTCGATCACCTCGCAGCGACGCGCGCTGATGGTGAGCGGCCTCGTGCTCGGCATCCTCGTGGTGATCATCGCGACGTGGTTCCTCGTGTTCGGCCGGGGGTCGGCCGAGCCCGACGCGTCGGAGTCGCCTCCCGCGACGCCCACCGGGCCGAGCCAGCCCACGCTGCTCGTGCAGCTCAAGGGCGAGGACGGCATCGCGGTGAGCAACGCGCTCCTGTCGGTCGGCGGCCGCACCGGCCGGGCGAACGACATCTCCATCCCGCCCAACGTGGTGCTCGACGTCGCCACCGGCGGGGCGCTGCCCTTCGGCGAGATCGTCCGGCTCACGCAGCCGGACGCCTCGGCCAGCGCCCTGAGCGACGCGATCGGCGTCGACGTCAACGCCACGTTCACGATGGACCCGCTCGCGTTCTCGGGGCTCGTCGACGCGGTCGGCGGGGTGATCGTCGACGTCGACACCGACGTCGTGCAGACCGAGCCCGACGGCACGAAGGTGGTCGTGATCCCGGCGGGCAAGGCGCAGACCCTCGAGGGGCCGCAGGCCGCGAGGTACGCGTCCTACCTCGGCCCCGGCGAGCCCGAGGAGGCGCGCATGGCGCGCTTCACCCAGGTGCTGCGCCTGGTGATCAGCAAGCTGCCCAGCGACCCCTCCAAGGTCGAGCCGATCCTCACCGGCCTGGGCGCGTCGTCGAAGTCCACCGCGCCCGTGGCCGACCTCGCCGCCTTCCTGGTGCGCATGCACGCCGACGTGCTCTCGGACAACGTCGCCTACCAGAACCTGCCCGTGACGCCCCTGGACACCGGCGGGGTGGCCGCCTCGCGGGTCGACCAGGAGGCCGCGGCGGCGATGGTCAACCAGCTGCTGCCGGACGCGATGCGCACGCCCGGACCCAACTCCAAGGTCCGCGTGCTGGTGCAGAACGGCGACGGCCGGCCCGGCCTCAACGCCGCCGCCCGCCAGCGGATCGTGGACGCCGGCTACACCTACGTCAACGGCGGCAACGCGTCCTCGTTCGGCCAGCCGACCACCGCGATCGTCGTCCCCGACGCGTCGGCGGAGTCGCTGCGGTGGGGCAACGAGATCGCCGCGGCGCTCAAGGTGCCCGCCACCGCCGTGCAGGTGGCGACGACCAGCCAGACCGTGGCCGACGTCATCGTGGTGCTCGGGGCCGACTTCACGCCCAGCTGAGCGGACGGCGCCCGGCCGCCCCCGTGAGACGATGGCGGACGGCCGTCCGAGGGGGCGGCGAGCCGGGCCCCGGGCCCGCACGACCGGAAGGACGACGAACCGCGTGGCCGCATCCGCCCGAGCGCTCGAGCTGACCAGGATCGCCGCGGAGGCCGCGTCGGACAAGCTCGCCGAGGACATCGTGGCCCTCGACGTCTCCGACACCCTCGTGATCACCGACGTGTTCCTGCTGTGCTCGGCGGCCAACGACCGCCAGGTCCGCGCCATCGTCGACGGGATCGAGGAGGCGCTCGACCGCATCGACGTCGACCCGGTCCGCCGGGAGGGCGAGCGCGACGGCCGCTGGGTGCTGCTCGACTACGTCGACCTCGTGGTGCACGTCCAGCACTCCGAGGAGCGCACCTACTACGGCCTGGAGCGGCTGTGGAAGGACGGCGCCCGCATCGCCCTGCCGGAGTCGGTGACCCGGCCGGCGTCCACGCGCAGCGGCTCCGGCGCGGGCGAGGGCGCCGACGCGGGATGAGCAGCCGCCGGGTCATCCTCTGGCGGCACGGCCGCACGGCGTGGAACTCCGAGATGCGGTTCCAGGGCGGCACGGACGTGCCGCTCGACGACGTCGGCGTGGCGCAGGCCGAGCGCGCGGCGCGCGACCTCGCCACGCTGCGACCCGACCGCATCGTGGCCAGCGACCTCGAGCGGGCCCGGGCCACGGCGCAGGCGCTCGCGGACCTCGTCGGGCTCGAGGTGAGCACGGATCCCGCGTTCCGCGAGACCTACGCCGGCACCTGGCAGGGCCTGCTGCGCCACGAGATCATCGCGCTCGACCCCGAGGTGTACGCCGCGTGGTCGGCCGGTGCGGACGTGCGCCCGGGCGGCGGCGAGTCGCGCACCGAGGTCGCCGCGCGGGTGTCCGACGGCGTGCGCCGGCACGCGGCGCGGCTGCCGGAGGGCGGCCTGCTCGTGATCGCCACCCACGGCGGTGCCGCGCGGTCCGGCATCGGCGAGCTGCTCGGTCTGCCGGTCGAGCACTGGGCCGCGCTCGGCGGCCTGGTGAACTGTGCCTGGTCGGTGCTCGAGGAGCTGCCGCTCGGGGGCTGGCGCCTTGCCGAGCACAACGCCCGCTCGCTGCCCGAGGAGCCCGTCGGCGACGAGGCCTGACCCCGGTCCCCGGCCCTCCTGCGTGGAGCTGAGGTCCCCTGATGGCCGCCGTTCGGTCGGCGTGTGGCACTGGGTCTCGTCGGCGGCCAGCGGGGGCCCACGTCCGCATCAGATCCAGCATGGGAGAGGCGCCGACCCCTGTGGGGCCGGCGCCTCTCCCATGCGTGGAGCTGAGGTCCCCTACTGGCCGCAGTCCGACGGCCTATGGCGCTCGGTCCCGTCGGCGGCCAGCGGGGGCCCACGTCCGCATCAGCCCCAGCACTGACGAGGCGCCGACCCAGTGGGTCGGCGCCTCGTCAGTGCGTGGAGCTGAGGGGACTCGAACCCCTGACCCCCTGCATGCCATGCAGGTGCGCTACCAGCTGCGCCACAGCCCCGTGCGTCGTGCCGGAGCAGCATAACGGTGCCCCCCGCCGGGCGGGAAATCCGGTCCGCGACCGGCGGCGGCGCTCAGGCCGGGCCGGGCGCCCGCCACACCGAGACGTGGCTGGTGCTCTCCGAGGTGAACGGCGCACCGGTCCAGTCGGCCCAGCGGGACTCGAGCGAGAGCCCGGCGAGCTCGGCCATGAGGTCGCACTCGGCCGGCCAGACGTAGCGGAAGCGGCCGGACCCGTAGCGGATGGTGCCGTCCGCCTCGCGCCGGTAGTGGTGCGAGACGCACTCCTGGGTCACCAGGTCGTAGGTGTCGAACCCGAGGTGCCCGTCGCTCACGTCGAAGGGCACGGCGTCCTGGCCCGGCGGCAGCCGCCGCAGCGGCGGGACCCACAGCTCGACCACGAAGCGGCCGCCCGGCCTCAGGTGACGGGCGGCGTTGCGGAAGCACGCGACCTGCTCGGCCTGCGTGCGCAGGTTGGAGATCGTGTTGAACACGAGGTACACGAGGCTGAACCGGCCCGCCACCACGGTCGTGGCCATGTCGCCCACGACGACGGGCAGCTCGTCCTCGGCCGCCCGCCGCCGCAGCTGCTCCACCATGTGCGGCGACAGCTCGATGCCCGTCACCGCCACCCCGCGCTCGCGCAGCGGCACCGCCACGCGTCCGGTGCCCACGGCGAGCTCGAGCGCCGGGCCGTCGCCGGCGAGGCGCTCGAGCAGGTCGAGCGTGGGCCCGAGCACCTCGGGAGCGAACATCTCCGCGGAGTCCTCGTCGTACGTCGCCGCCGTCCGGGCGTCCCACAGCTCGCTGCTCACCATCCGCCGACCGTAGGCGTGTCGGCGGCCGCCGTGCGCGCGGGTTGCGCCCCGGCCCCGCCCGGCGGTGACGCAGGGCCACCGGCGCCCGCGCGGCGGCGACGCTCGGTGACCCGCTCACGCGCGGACGGGGCCGGTCGTGGGCCCTCGTGTCACCCGGTCGGAGCAGACGATCCCCTGGTTGCGGGATCCCGCACGCGCGCCGCCCGCCCTACGCTCGCGGGGTGACGCGCGACCCGCACCTCGGCACAGGTCGGGGGCGGCGTCGCTTCAGTCCGAGGTCGGCGTCCGCCGAGGTAGGGACCATGACTGCGATACCGGAGTCATGGCGCCACCGCGCCTATGACCGGGAGGCCGGCACCGCGCGCGAGTACGACTCGGCCACGGCGTGGGCCCTGCTGCCCTGTGGCCTCGCGCTCGCCGTCTTCTACGTCGGCCTCGCCGGCCTGCACCACGTCTCGGACGGGACGGCGGCGGCCACGCAGCCGGTCGACGTCGCCGCCGGGTCAGCGGCGCTGGTGGCCCTGACCGTCGCCCTGCTCGCCTGGAAGAAGCTCGTAGCGGAGCGGTTCGCCCATGCCGTGGCGGTCGGCCTCGTCGCGGTGAGCGCGGCGTACGGCTCGGTGCTGCTCGTCACCTCGGCGCAGTCCGACGAGACCTCGACCTTCGTGCTCGTCCTCGTGGGCGCCGGCGTCGGGCTGCTGCGCCTGCGGTGGTTCCTCGGCGCGCTGGCCCTCGTCTGGGCGGCCTGGCTGGCCTGCGTGGGCCAGCTCGGCGGCTCGTTCGCGCGGTGGGACCACTGGGTGTTCTTCATGCTCACGGCGACCGCGCTGGCGAGCGTGGTGCTGTTCGTGCGCCGGCGCAGCATCGACACGGCGACCGCCGCGATCCGCCGCGCGTCGCAGGCCGCGACGGAGGACGCCGCGACAGGTCTGTGCAACCGCCGGGGCCTGGCCATGCTCAGCCACGAGGTGGTGGCGCTCGCGCGTCGGACCGGCGACGCCGTGTGGTGCGCGTTCGTCGACGTCGACGGACTCAAGGTGGTCAACGACCGGCACGGCCACGACGCCGGCGACCGGGTGATCATGGCCGTCGCGCAGGCCCTGCGCGCCACCTCGCGCGCCACCGACGTGATCGCCCGCTGGGGCGGTGACGAGTTCGTGGTCGTGGGCCTAGGCGTGGGCACCGAGCCCGACGAGCTGGAGCGCCGGCTGCACGTCTGGCTCGGCGACACCTTCCCGAGCGACCGGATCGTCACCTCGGTCCGCGTGAGCGTCGGGCGCGCGCTGCTCGAGCCGTGGGACCTCGGCGACGTCGAGCGGCTGCTGTGGGTCGCCGACCGGGACATGTACCTGCGCCGCGCCGCCCGCTCGGGGCACCCCGCCAGCATCGTCACCGTCGAGGCTCCCGACCAGGACGCCTGACCCGCGCACGCCGCGGCGGGCGCCCTCGCCCGACCGGGTGCTCCGCGCCGCCACCCCGACCGCGCCCGGGTAGGTTGCGCGCGTGAGCGAGCAGGCGCCGGACCGGTGGGTCGACCACGACCTCGCCGCGCCCTTCCGCCGGTTCGACGCCGACGCCGTGGCCGGCCTGCTCGCGCAGGGCTGGGGGCTGGTCGCCCGCGACCTGGTGCGCCTGGACACCGAGCGCGACGACACGTTCCTCGCGACCCTCGGCAGCGACACGGTGGTGGTCAAGGTCGCGCACCCGGCCGACGACGCGGCCCTCGTCGACCTCCAGGTGCGGGCCCTCCAGCACGCTGCCGACCGCGACCCGGCGCTGCCGCTGCCGCGCCTGCGACCCGACACCGCCGGTGCGCCGGTGCGACGTGTCGCGGGCGCCCAGGGGGAGCCGAGGCTGGCGCGCGTGCTCGACTACCTGCCGGGCTCGACCCTCGAGTACGCCCTCACGGACGCGGCGCAGCGGCGGGCCGTCGGCCGTGCGGCCGGGCGCCTGTCGGCCGCGCTCGCCGACTTCGACCACCCCGCTGCCGGCCGCGTCCTGCCGTGGGACCTCCAGCAGGTCGCCTCGCTGCGCCCGCTGCTCGCCGCCATCGGCGACCCCGCGGTGGCGACGGACGTCGCCGCGGTGCTCGACCGCTACGACGCCGAGGTCGGCCCCCGCCTGCGCGCCGCGCGCCAGCAGGTGGTGCACAACGACCTCAACCCGGACAACGTGCTGGTCGACCCCGCCGGGCCGGAGTTCGTCACCGGCATCCTCGACTTCGGCGACGTCGTGCGCACGGCGGTCGTCGCGGACCTGGCGGTCGCAATGGCCTACGCGGTGGGCGCCGACCACGCCTTCGAGCGCCACCACGTCGACCCGTGGGCCGCGCCCTACGACGTGGCGGAGGGCTTCGTCTCCGTGCGGGAGCTCGACGACGACGAGGCCGCGCTGCTGCCCGACCTCGTGGTGACCCGGCTCGCGCAGCGGCTGCTGGTCAACTCCTGGCTCGCGGCGTCCGACCCGGCGAACGCCGGCTACACGGCCCGGTCTGTGGAGCACGCGGCCCGCGCACTGCGCCGGCTCGCCTCGGCCCCCGCCCCTGCATCGGGGGTGGGCTGACATGGCGGGCTCCGGCACCGTGGGTCCGTCGAGCTACTTCGACCCGGCACGCGTCGGCGAGCTCGACGCGCGCACGGCCGACCTCGTCCGCCGCCGGATCGCCGCTCTGGGGCCTGCCTACCGGCTCTTCTACGAGCAGCCGCTGGAGATCGTGCGCGGCGAGGGGGTGCACCTCTACGACGCCGCCGGCCAGGAGTACCTCGACGTCTACAACAACGTGCCGTCGCTGGGCCACGCGCACCCGCGGGTGGCCGCGGCGATCTGCGCGCAGGCCTCGGTGCTCAGCACGCACACCCGCTACCTGCACCCCGCTGTCGTGGCCTACGCGGAGGACCTGCTCTCGACGTTCCCGGCCGAGCTCGGCCACGTCATGTTCACCTGCACGGGGTCCGAGGCGGGCGACCTCGCCCTGCGCATCGCCAAGGCGCACACCGGCGGCACCGGCGTCGTCGTGACGCGCAACGCCTACCACGGCGTCACCACCGAGATCGCCGCGATCTCGCCGTCGCTGGGCGGCCTGGGCTCGCTGCCGGACTGGGTCCGCTGGGTGCCGGCGCCGGACGCCTTCCGCGTCGACCACGCGGCCCAGGGCTTCGCCGGGCTGGGGGAGTGGTTCGCCGCGCAGGTGCAGGCGGCGATCGACGACCTGGCCGCCCACGGCATCCGCTTCGCCGCGTTCGTGGCCGACTCGGTCTTCGCCAGCGACGGCGTCCTCACCGACCCGGCCGGCTTCCTCGCCCCGGTGCGCGAGGTGGTCGCGCGGGCCGGCGGCGTCTACGTCGCCGACGAGGTGCAGCCGGGCTTCGGCCGCACGGGGGAGGCGCTGTGGGGCTTCGCGCGGCACGGCCTCGCGGAGGGGCCGCTGGCGCCGGACATCGTGACTCTCGGCAAGCCGATGGGCAACGGCATGCCGATCGCCGCGACGGTGGTGCGCCCCGAGGTGATCGAGCGGTTCGGGCGCGAGATGCGCTACTTCAACACCTTCGGCGGCAACGCCATGGCGATCGCGGCCGCGCAGGCCGTGCTCGACGCGCTGCGCGAGGAGGGGCTGCAGGACAACGCCCTCGTGGTCGGCCGGCACACGGTCGAGCTGCTGCGCGAGCTGGCCGGGCGCCACCCCGCGATCGGCGACGTCCGCGGGGCGGGGCTGTTCGTCGGCGTCGAGCTGACCGTGCCCGGCACGGAGCGCGAGCCCGACGAGGCCCTCACGCTCGGGGTGGTGAACGGCCTGCGCCGGCGCCGCGTGCTGCTCGGCACGGCCGGCGTCGACAACAACATCCTCAAGGTCCGCCCCCCGCTGGTGTTCTCGCGCGCGGACGCCGAGCGGTTCGTCGCGGAGCTCGACGCGACCCTGACCGAGCTCGGGGCATGAGCCGACGCGTGCGGCACGTCCTGGTCCTCGCCGACTCCCTCGCCTTCCACGGGCCGGACGGCCCGCAGCCGCCCGGCGACCCGCGGCTGTACCCGAACGTCCTGGCCGCGTCCCTGGCCGGCCCGGGCGACGAGGTGCGCGCGGACGTCGTGGCCCGCATCGGCTGGACCGCGCGCGACGCGTGGTGGGCGCTGACGAAGGACCCGCGGGTGTGGGGCGAGCTGGTGCCGCGCGCCGACGCAGTGGTGCTCGGCGTCGGCGGCATGGACGCGCTGCCCGCGTCGGTGCCCACGTTCCTGCGCGAGGGCATCCCGTACGTGCGTCCCGGGTCGCTGCGCCGCGGCGTGCGCCGGGCCTACGCCGCGACCTCCCCGCGCGTGATCCGGCTGCTCGACGGCCGCGTGCGCCAGCTGCCGCAGGCGGCCACCGACCACTACCTGCGCCGGGTGGTCGAGGGCATCGCGCACTACCGTCCCGGGCTGCCGTCGGTGCTGCTCGGGCCCTCGCCCTATGCCGCCGCCACCTACCCGTCCGACCGCGGGCACGCACCGGCGGCCGCGGCCGCCCGCCGGTGGGCGGCCGCGCACGGCACCGGCCTCGTCGACCCGGACCCGCTCGTGCTGCCCGCGCTGCGCGACGGCTCGGCCAACCCGGACGGGCTGCACTGGGCCTGGTCGACGCACGAGGCGGTGGGCCGGGCACTGGCCGCCGAGCTGCGCCGCTGCGGCTGGGCCTGAGCCGCGGCCGCAGCTGCGGCGCGGCCGCAACCGGCGTCGGGCCGCACCGGGCCGTGGGCTATCCTGTGCCGCGTGCGAGCCCGGCGACTCCTGCTTCTCGGGCCGCACCGGAGCAAGCGCCCGGCGTGACGTCGGCGAACCGGTGCGGCTGACCCCTCCTGTGCGAGGGGTCTTCGTCTGTCCGGGACCGACCGCCGCGGCGCCGAGCCGCCGACGAGGCAGCAGCCACGAGGGATTTCGCCATGACGCAGAACGACACGACCGCCCCGGAGTCCGACGGCCGCGAGGCGGGCTACGACGTCCACGCCGTGCAGGAGAAGTGGCTGCCGGTGTGGGACGAGCTCGCGCCCTTCCGCAGCGGGCGGCCCGACGACGAGCGGCCCAAGAAGTACATCCTCGACATGTTCCCGTACCCGTCGGGCGACCTGCACATGGGCCACGCGGAGGCCTACGCCCTCGGTGACGTGATCGCCCGCTACTGGGTGCAGCAGGGCTACAACGTCATGCACCCCATCGGCTGGGACTCCTTCGGGCTGCCCGCCGAGAACGCCGCGATCAAGCGCGGTGCCGACCCCGTGCTCTGGACGGCCGACAACATCGAGCAGCAGCGCGTGTCGATGCGCCGCTACGCCTGCTCGTTCGACTGGGACCGCGTGCTGCACACGAGCGACCCGTCGTTCTACCGGTGGAACCAGTGGCTGTTCCTTCAGCTGTTCGAGCGCGGCCTGGCCTACCGCAAGGCGTCCGCCGTCAACTGGTGCCCGTTCGACCAGACGGTGCTGGCCAACGAGCAGGTCGTCGGAGGCCGCTGCGAGCGCTGCGACACCGTGGTGACGAAGAAGAAGCTGACGCAGTGGTACTTCCGGATCACGGAGTACGCCGACCGGCTGCTGGACGACATGGCGCAGCTGGAGGGCATGTGGCCCGAGAAGGTGCTGCTGATGCAGCGCAACTGGATCGGGCGATCGACCGGCGCCGAGGTGCGGTTCCGCATCGAGGGTCGCGACGAGCCCGTGACGGTCTACACCACCCGGCCGGACACGCTGTTCGGCGCCACGTTCTTCGTGGTGGCCGCCGACTCCGACCTGGCCGCCGAGCTGGCGGCAGGGACGCCGGCCGAGGCCGAGTTCGCGGCGTACCTCGAGCAGGTCAAGACCATCAGCGAGGTCGACCGGCTGTCGACGGAGCGGCCCAAGACGGGCGTGTTCCTCCAGCGCTACGCCGTCAACCCCGTCAACGGCGAGCGCATCCCGGTCTACGCGTCGGACTACGTGCTGGCCGACTACGGCACCGGCGCGATCATGGCGGTGCCGGCCCAGGACCAGCGCGACTGGGAGTTCGCCACCGCCTTCGGCCTGCCCATCGTGCGCACCGTGCAGCCGCCCGAGGGCTGGGAGGGCGAGGCCTACGTCGGTGACGGCCCGGCGGTGAACTCCGGCTTCCTGGACGGGCTGATGAAGGCCGAGGCCATCGAGCGGATGGTGGCCTGGCTGGAGGAGCAGGGCCTGGGCACGGGTGCCGTCAACTACCGGCTGCGCGACTGGCTGATCTCCCGCCAGCGCTACTGGGGCACGCCCATCCCGATCATCCACTGCCCGTCGTGCGGCGAGGTCCCCGTGCCGGACGACCAGCTGCCCGTCACGCTGCCGCCGACCGAGGGCCTGGACCTCACGCCCAAGGGCACCTCGCCGCTGGGCGGCGCCACCGAGTGGGTCAACGTCGACTGCCCGCGGTGCGGCGGCGCGGCCACGCGCGACACCGACACCATGGACACCTTCGTCGACTCGTCCTGGTACTTCCTGCGCTACCTGGACCCGGCTCGCAGCGACGTCGCCTTCGACGTGGAGCAGGCCCGCGTGTGGGCGCCGGTCGACCAGTACACCGGCGGTGTCACGCACGCGATCCTGCACCTGCTGTACGCCCGCTTCATCACCAAGGTGCTGCACGACATGGGCCTGGTCGACTTCGTGGAGCCGTTCACCCGGCTGCTGAACCAGGGCATGGTCGGCATGAACGGCTCGGCCATGAGCAAGTCGCGCGGCAACCTGGTGCGGCTGTCCGACGAGCTGGCCGTGCACGGCGTCGACGCCGTGCGCCTCACGATGGTGTTCGCCGGTCCGCCCGAGGACGACATCGACTGGGCGGACGTGTCGCCGTCGGGGTCGAAGAAGTTCCTCTCGCGCGCCTGGCGGCTGGCCGGCGACGTGACCAGCCCCGTGGGCACCGACCCGGCCACCGGCGACCTCGCGCTGCGCCGGGCGACCGCGCACGCGGTCGACGAGGTGCGCAAGGCGGTGGAGTCGTTCCGCTTCAACGTGGCCGTGGCGAAGACCATGGAGCTGGTCAACGCGGCGCGCAAGGCGATCGACTCCGGCCCGGGCGGCGGCGACCCCGCGGTCCGCGAGGCGGCCGAGGCGGTCGCGATCCTGCTGTCGCTGGTGGCGCCCTACACGGCCGAGGAGATGTGGGAGCGGCTCGGACACGAGCCCACCGTGGCGCTGGCCGGGTTCCCGTCGGTCGACCCCGCGCTCCTGGTGCAGGACACCGTCACGTGCGTCGTGCAGGTGGCGGGCAAGGTCCGCGACCGGCTCGAGGTGTCGCCCGACATCGCCGAGGACGAGCTGCGCGAGCTGGCGCTGGCCTCGCCCGGCGTGGTGAAGGCGCTCGACGGCGCGGCGATCCGCACCGTGGTGGTGCGCGCGCCGAAGCTGGTCAACGTCGTCCCGGCGTGAGCCGGCGTCGCTGCGCGAGGTGCGTCGCCGGGTCGGCTGAGTAGGGTCGCGGCCATGCACCGCGTCGCGATCGTCACGGACTCGACGGCGTACCTGCCGGCCGATCTCGTGGCCTCGCACGGCATCCGGGTGGTGCCGGTGCAGGTCGTCGTCGGCGGTCACCCCTACGACGAGGGCGTGGAGATCACGCCCGCAGAGGTGGCCGCGGCGCTGCGCGAGTGGACGATCGTCACCACGTCGCGCCCCTCGCCCGACCGGTTCGCCGAGGCCTACGCCGAGGCAGCCGCCGCCGGCGCCACCGCGGTGGTGTCGGCGCACCTGTCCGGGGACATGTCCGGCACCTACGACTCCGCGGTGCTGGCCGCGCGCGACGCCCCGGTGCCGGTGGAGGTCGTGGACACCCGGCAGGTGGCGATGGCCATGGGGTTCGCCGTGCTCGACGGCGCGCGCGCCGCGGAGGCGGGGGCCGACCCGGACGCCGTGGCCACGGCGATCCGCGACCGGGCGGCGGCGAGCAGCGCCCTGTTCTACGTCGACACCCTCGACTACCTGCGCCGCGGCGGCCGAATCGGCGCCGCGCAGGCGCTGCTCGGCCAGGCGCTCGCGGTGAAGCCGATCCTCGAGCTCGTCGACGGCCGGGTCGCCCCGCTGGAGAAGGTGCGCACCACCTCGCGCGCCCTGGCCCGCATCGAGGAGCTCGTGCTCGAGCGGGCGGCCGGGCGGCCCTGCGACGTCGCCGTGCACCACCTCGACGCCGCCGCCCGGGCCGAGACCCTCGCCGGGCACCTGGTGGCGCGCATGGCGGACTCGCGGGTGATCGTGGCCGAGGTGGGGGCCGTGGTGGGCGCGCACGTGGGCCCGGGCATGGTCGCGGTGGGGGTGTCCCCGCGGCCGGGCGGCGCGGCGGGGGACCCGGGTGACGAGGGGGCCGACCTCGGCGGGCAGGACGCCGGGGATCCCCGCGCCGGGACGCCGGACCCCGCGTGAGCGCGGGCCTGCTCGGCGTGGACATCCCGCTGCACGACCTCGTGGTGAGCGTGTGCCTCGGCGTCGCCGGCGCGCTCGTGGGCTACCTCGTCGGCTCGGTGAACCCCGCGGCGATCATCGCGCGCGCCCGCGGCACGGACCTGCGCACCGTGGGCTCGGGCAACCCCGGCGCGACCAACGCCGGGCGGGCCTTCGGCTGGCCGGTCGGCGTGCTCGTCGGCGTCCTCGACGTCGCGAAGGGCTACCTGCCGGTGGTGCTGCTCGACCACCTCGGCTACCCCGTGCCGGCGCTCGTGGCCGGCCTGGCCGCGGTGGTGGGCCACATCTCCTCGCCCTGGCTGCGCGGGCGCGGGGGCAAGGGAGTGGCGACCTCGCTGGGCGCGGTGCTGGCCGTCCAGCCGTGGTGGGTGCTGCCGGTGCTGGCCGCCTTCGGCGTCACGTTCCTCGTCACCCGCCGGGTGGGGCTGTCCTCGGTCGCGGGGGCGCTCATGCTCGTGCCGGCGTCGCTGGTGCGCCACGACCGCCCCGCCGACATCGCGTTCGCGGCGGCGCTGGCCGCCCTGGTGATCGTGCGGCACCGGCGCAACCTGGTCGAGGCGGCCGACGCCGTCCACCCGCGCTGACGGTCACCCGCCGCTGACCGCCCGACCCCCGGTGTGTCGTCAACAGCGCCGGGCTCCGGGGCCGGCGGATCCCTCGCCCGGCGCGCCTAGCGTCCCCGCGTGCTGCCGCTGCCCCGACGCCGGATCGACCCCGACGTCGTCCGCGAGCGCCTCGCCGCGCTGGCTGCGGGGCGGTCCGGGCCGGACGCCGCCGAGCCCGGGCCGGCGGACTTCCCGCCGACGGACGGGGACGCGCCCCCGGCGGCCGCCGTGGTCGGGCGCGCCCCGCTCCGGGTCGTGCTGCTCTCCGTCGGGGCCACCGCGGCGGTGGTGTGGGTGCTCCTGCGGGTCACGGTCGGCGGCACGGCGAGCCCGGTCGAGCTCGTGCCGGGCACGCCTCTGCCGCTCGCGACCCCCGGTGCGGGCGTCGCTGGGTCGGCCGGCCCGTCCGCCGGGTCCACGACGTCCCCGGCCGGCGCCACGGTCGCGTCCGGCTCCGCGAGCCCCGCGGTGCCGGACACCGTCGTCGTGCAGGTGCTCGGCCAGGTGCGGCACCCGGGCCTGGTCACGTTGCCGGCCGGTTCCCGCGTGGCCGACGCCGTGGCCGCCGCCGGCGGCCTCGTGCGCGGCGGCGGCAGCGGCGGGCTCAACCTGGCCCGCCCGGTCGTCGACGGCGAGCAGGTCGTGGTGTCGGCGGACGTGCCGACCGCCGGCGCCGTCGCGCCCGGCACGCCGGGCGAGGGCGCCACGGGGCCCACCGCCCCGGTCGACCTCAACAGCGCGACCCTGACCGAGCTCGACGCCCTGCCCGGCGTCGGCCCGGTGACCGCGGGGCGGATCCTCGACTGGCGTGCCGCGCACGGCCGGTTCAGCTCGGTCGACCAGCTGCGCGAGGTGTCCGGCATCGGCGCCGTCACCTTCGCGCGGCTGGCCCCGCTGGTGCGGGTGTGAGGGCCCTCGCGGCGGGCCTCTGGCTCTGGGTCGCCACGGCGGTGCTGCTCGCGGTGGCGGCGACGGCCGGCGTCCGCGCCGCCGTCGCAGGCGCCGGCTGCGTGATCGCGCTCGTGCTCGTCGGCGTCCTCCTCCTGCGCGGCCGCGCCGGGCGCCGCGCGCTCCGCGCCGCCCTGCTCGCAGCGGCGCTCTCGGCCGGCGCCGCCGCGGTCGTCGCCTGGCGGGTGCTGCCGCTGGTGTCCGGCCCGGTGGCCGAGTGGGCCGCCGACCGGCCGCTGGTGCGCGCCGAGGTCGTCACCACCACCGACGCCGCGCCGCGGGCCGGGTCCACGCGCGGGTCGCGGCGCACCGATGACGAGTGGCAGCTCGACGCCGCGGCCCTCGCGGTGGCCCGCGGCGGCGGGGCGCCGGTCGCCGTCGACCTCCCGGTGCGGCTGCTCACCACGGCGGACGTCGGCCGGCTGCTCCCCGGCACGCGCCTGGTGGCGACCGGCCGGCTGCTGCCCGGCGACGTCGTGCGGGGGCGAGCGGCCACGCTGGTGGCCGAGTCGGTCGCCGAGGTGGGAGCGCCACCGGTCGTGCAGGGGGCGGCGGGAGCCCTGCGCGAGTCGTTGCGCCGCACCGTGCGCGACCGGCCGGCCGAGTCGGCCGGCCTGCTCCCGGGCCTCGTCGTCGGCGACGTGTCCGGCGTGCCCGACGAGCTCGACACGGCCATGCGCGACTCCGGCCTCGCGCACCTCACGGCCGTGTCCGGCGGCAACGTCGCCGTCGTGGTGCTGCTCGCCCTCGGTGCCGCCCGCGCGCTGGGCGTGCGCCGGGGCCGGGCTCAGGTGCTGCTCGTCGGGCTGGCGGTGCTCGCCTACGTCGTCGTCGCCCGGCCGCAGCCGTCGGTGGTGCGCGCGGCGGCGATGACGGCGGTCGTGCTGCTCGCCGTCCTCGCCGACCTCGAGGTGCGGCCCCTCGACGCGCTCGGGCTCTCCCTGGGGGCGCTCGTGCTGCTCGACCCGTTCCTCGCGCTCTCGGTGGGCTTCGCGATGTCGGCGCTGGCAACCGCTGCGCTCCTGGTGCTGGCCGTGCGCTGGCGCGAGCGCCCGAGACCGCCCGGACGGGTGCGTCGCGTCGTCGGGGTGCTGGCCGCGGTGCTCGCGGTGAGCGCCGCGGCCCAGGTTGCCGTGGCCCCGCTGGTGGCCGGGATAGGCGGGGGCCTCCCGGTCGGGGGAGTGGCGGCCAACCTGCTCGCCGAGCCCGCCGTCGCGCCGGCCACCTCGTTCGGGCTCGTGGCGGGACTGCTCGGGCTGGTGTGGCCGGCCGGCGCCGCGGTGGTGGCGCTGCCCGCGGCGTGGGCCGTGGCCTGGATCGCGCGGGTGGCGCGCACCTGTGCGGAGCTGCTGCCCCCGCTGCCCTGGCCGCGGGGGTGGGCCGGCGCGCTCGGCCTCGCGGCGCTGCTGCTGCTGGCCGGTGCGGCGACCTGGCTCGCCCGGCGGCAGGGCGGCGCCGTCGCGCGCGCCTGCCTCGCCGTGGCCGCCGTCGGCGGACTCGTGGCGGTCGCGCCACCCGCGCAGGTCCCGTTCGGCGCGGCGTGGCCGCCGCCGGGCTGGCGGGTGGCGATGTGCGACGTCGGCCAGGGCGACGCCACCGTGCTCAACGCCGGCGACGGCGCGGCGGTGCTCGTCGACACCGGACCCGACCCGGCCAGGCTGGACGCCTGCCTGCGCCGGCTGGGCGTGAGCCGGGTGCCGCTGCTGGTGCTGTCGCACTTCCACGCCGACCACGTCGAGGGGACCCAGGGGGCGCTGCGCGGCCGGCCCGTGTCCGCCGTCGTCGTCTCGCCGCTGGGGGAGCCGGTCGGCGAGGTCGCGCGGGTGACCCGCTGGCTGGCCGCCCGCGGCCTGTCGCCGCGGGTGGCCGCCCCGGGCGACCGGTGGTCGGTCGGCGCGGTCCACCTGCGCGTGGTCTGGCCCACCCGCCTGCTGCGCGGCGAGGGCAGCGACCCCAACAACGCGAGCGTGGTGCTGCTCGGGGACGTCGGCGGTGTGACCGTGCTCCTCGACGGCGACCTCGAGACGGCCGCGCAGGAGGCCGTGCTCGCCTCCGGGGTGCTCGGGCGGGTCGACGTCGTGAAGGTGCCGCACCACGGGTCGGCCAAGCAGTCGCCCGCGTGGGCGGCCACGACCCACCCGGCCGTGGCCCTGGTGGGTGTGGGCCTCGACAACGACTACGGCCACCCCAGCCCGGGCACCGTGGCGGCCTACCGCGCGGTGGGCGCGGTCGTGGGCCGCACCGACCTCGACGGCGACCTCGCCGTCGTCGCCGATGCCGCCCACGGTGTGGTGCTGCTGCACCGCGGGCCCTGACCGGCCGGGTCGCCGCCCGCGGTCGGCGGCGCGTGGCATGCTCGGCACGTCATGACGCCCCCTCCCAGCCGCCGCGCACCCTCCCGGCCGGCGAGCGCCGCCACCGATCCCGAGGTGCAGGCCGCCTCGCAGCAGGCCGTGCTGGCCCTCGGCGCGGAGGACTTCCTCGCCGAGCGGGTGGTCTCCGCGGTGCTGGCCGACGCGCGCCGGGCGGATCCGGCGGTGGAGCGTCGCGACGTCGACCTCGCCTCGGACACCGCTCTGGGCACGCTGGTGGAGGCCTGCTCGCCCAACCTGTTCGGCGACGCTGGCGTCGTCATCGCGCGAGGGGCCGAGCAGGCCGACGACGCCGTGGTCGCCGCCCTGGTGGACGCGGCGGCGGAGGGCTCGGTGCGGCTCGTGGTCGTGCACCCCGGCGGGGTCAAGGGCCGCAAGGTGGCGGAGGCGCTGACCAAGGCCGGGTTCCACGTCGCTCCGTGCGAGAAGGCGAAGGGCCGCGCCGTCGACGAGTTCGTCGGGCGCGAGCTGGCCGCCACGGGACGCCGGGCCACTCCGGACGCCGTCGCCGCGCTGCGGCTCGCGATCGGCGACGACCTGCGCTCGCTGGCCGCGGCCTGCGCCCAGCTGGTCAGCGACGTCGAGCACGACCCGGTCACCGCCGAGGCCGTGTCCCTGTACTACGACGGCGTCGCCGACGTGCCCGGCTACCTCGTGTCCGACGCCGTGATCGGGGGCCGCTCGGCCGAGGTCATGCGGCGCAGCCGGTTCGCCCTGGCCAACGACCCCGGCATCGGTCCCGCGCTCACCGCGGCGGTCGCGGGCGGCCTGCGCGGGCTGGCCCGGGTCGCCTCCATGCCGCGGGGGGCCAGCGAGGCCGACGTGGCGCGCGAGGCCGGCGTCCCCCCGTTCAAGGTGCGCACGCTGCGCGAGCAGGCGGGGGCCTGGCACCCCGCGGTGCTGGCCGACGCGCTCGTGGCGCTCGCCGTCGCCGACGCGGCCGTCAAGGGCCGCGAGGTCTCCGGGCGCACGATGAGCCAGGAGGGCCTCGACCGCGACCAGGGGGTCCACGTCCTGGAGCGCACCCTGCTGCGCGTGGTCGCCCGGCGCCGGGGGCGCTGACGGCGCCGTCGGCCCTCGGCCGCGCCGGCCCGCCACGGGCGGCACCCGCGATTTGGCCCGGGACCTGCCCCCCGGGTAACCTGGCGTGTCGCGCAGCGCGTCCCATGCGTCCGCGCGTCCCCCTGACCTGGTACGACCCCCGTACGACCCTGACCCGAAGGCGATTGGCAGACCGTGGCGAACATCAAGTCGCAGATCAAGCGCAACCGCACGAACGAGGCCGCGCGCCTGCGCAACAAGTCGACCAAGTCGGCCCTCAAGACGCACGTGCGCAAGTTCCGCGAGGCCGCGGACGCCGGCGACGTCGCTGCCGCCACCGAGCTGGCCAAGACCGCCTCGCGCGCCCTCGACAAGGCCGCGTCCAAGGGCGTCATCCACAAGAACCAGGCCGCCAACCGCAAGTCGGCGATCGCGGCCAAGGCCGCCGCGCTGCAGGCCGGCGCCTGACCCTGCACGTTCCCTGACGGGCGTCGCACCTGCGGGTGCGGCGCCCGTCGACGTACGCCGGACCCGCACCTCCGTGCGACGATGAGCCGCACGCCGCCCCCACTGCCGAGGACGACCAGACCCCGTGGCCAACCCGAACGCCCCCGTGCCCGGATCGACCGACCCGTCGGTGATCCGGAACTTCTGCATCATCGCCCACATCGACCACGGCAAGTCGACGCTGGCCGACCGCATGCTGCAGATCACCGGGGTGGTCGACGACCGGCAGATGCGCGCGCAGTACCTCGACCGGATGGACATCGAGCGCGAGCGCGGCATCACGATCAAGAGCCAGGCGGTGCGGCTGCCGTTCACCTCGCAGGACGGCACCACCTACGTCCTCAACCTCATCGACACCCCCGGGCACGTGGACTTCACCTACGAGGTCTCGCGCAGCCTCGCGGCCTGCGAGGGGGCGATCCTGCTGGTGGACGCCGCGCAGGGGATCGAGGCGCAGACGCTCGCCAACCTCTACCTCGCGCTCGAGAACGACCTGCAGATCATCCCGGTGCTCAACAAGATCGACCTGCCGGCCGCGCAGCCCGAGAAGCACGCCGCCGAGCTCGCCGGCATCATCGGCTGCGACCCCACGGACGTGCTCGCGGTGAGCGCCAAGACCGGCCAGGGCGTGGCCGAGCTGCTCGAGAGCGTGGTGCGGCTCGTGCCCCCGCCGGTGGGCGACGCCTCGGCCCCCGCGCGGGCGATGATCTTCGACTCCGTCTACGACACCTACCGGGGCGTGGTGACCTACGTCCGGGTGGTCGACGGCCACCTCTCGACCCGCGAGCGCATCGCGATGATGAGCACCGGCGCGGTCCACGACATGCTCGAGGTGGGCGTGATCTCACCGGAGCCGACGGCGTCGGAGGGCATCGGCGTCGGCGAGGTCGGCTACCTCATCACCGGGGTGAAGGACGTCCGGCAGTCACGGGTGGGCGACACCGTCACCGCGGCGCGGCACGGGGCGACCGAGCCGCTCGGCGGCTACCGCGACCCCAAGCCCATGGTGTTCTCGGGCCTGTACCCGCTCGACGGGTCGGACTACCCGGAGCTGCGCGACGCCCTCGACAAGCTCCAGCTCAACGACGCCGCCCTGGTCTACGAGCCGGAGACCTCGGTGGCGCTCGGCTTCGGCTTCCGCTGCGGCTTCCTGGGCCTGCTCCACCTCGAGATCGTGCGCGAGCGGCTCGAGCGCGAGTTCGGCCTCGACCTGATCTCCACCGCGCCCAACGTCGTCTACCGGGTGGTGATGGACGACGGCCGCGAGCTCACCGTCACCAACCCCAGCGAGTTCCCGTCCGGCAAGATCGCCGAGGTGTACGAGCCGGTCGTGCGGGCCACGGTGCTCGCGCCCAGCGAGTACATCGGAGCGATCATGGAGCTGTGCCAGTCGCGGCGCGGCACCCTGCTCGGGATGGACTACCTGTCCGAGGACCGCGTCGAGCTGCGCTACACCCTGCCGCTGGCCGAGATCGTGTTCGACTTCTTCGACGCGCTGAAGTCCAAGACCCGCGGCTACGCCTCGCTCGACTACGAGCCCACCGGCGAGCAGTCCTCGGACCTGGTCAAGGTCGACATCCTGCTCCACGGCGACCCGGTGGACGCCTTCTCGGCCATCGTGCACAAGGACAAGGCGTACGCCTACGGCGTCTCCATGGCGAGCAAGCTCAAGGACCTCATCCCGCGCCAGCAGTTCGAGGTGCCGATCCAGGCGGCCATCGGCGCGCGGGTGATCGCCCGCGAGACCATCCGGGCCATGCGCAAGGACGTGCTCGCCAAGTGCTACGGCGGTGACATCACCCGCAAGCGCAAGCTGCTGGAGAAGCAGAAGGAGGGCAAGAAGCGGATGAAGATGGTCGGGCGGGTCGAGGTCCCGCAGGAGGCCTTCATCGCCGCGCTGTCCACCGACGACTCGGCCGCCAAGGCCAAGTGAGGCCGGCAGGCCCCTTCGGGCGCTGACGCCGGAGCCTGGCGCACGACCCGACTCCGGCGCGGTGGAGCGACTACGCTGCCGGGACCGGTGGACGACCGTGTGCGCCGGCAGGGTGAAGGAGCGGTCCAGTGTCCGACGCAGCCGAGGCCCCCGTCCCGAGCGCGGGCCGCACCACGGTGGGGCCCGAGCCGATGAAGCCGATCGCGCCCTCGCTGGGCGCGCTCTTCTACTCCCGCGTGGCGGCCGACCCGGCCCGCGAGGCGTTCCGGTCGCCGAACCCGGCGGGCGGCTGGGAGTCGTGGAGCTGGGGACGCAGCGGCCAGCGGGTCACCGACCTCGCCGCCGGCCTGCTGGCGCTCGGGCTCCAGCCCGAGCAGCGCGTGGCGATCGCCATGGGCACCCGGGTCGAGTGGATCTTCGCTGACCTCGCGGTGATGTGCGCCGGCGGGGCGACCACCACGGTCTACCCCTCCACGCAGGCGGAGGACGTCGCGTTCATCCTCGACGACTCCGGCTCGCGCTTCGTCGTCGCCGAGGACGCCGGCCAGCTGGCGAAGCTGGTCGCGCAGCGCGCGAGCCTGCCCTCGGTCGAGAAGGTCATCGTGCTCGACACCTCGGGGGTCGACCCGGCGCTGCGCGAGGACGACTGGGTCATCACCTTCGAGGACCTCGCCGCCCGCGGGCGCACCCTGCTGGGCGGCGACGAGCACGCCGTGGCCCGGGCCACGGAGGCCGTGCGCCCCGAGCACCTCTCGACGCTGATCTACACCTCCGGCACCACCGGGCGCCCCAAGGGCGTGGAGCTCACGCACTACAACTGGTGCTACGAGGGCGCCTCGATCGAGGCGCTCGGCCTGCTGCGGCCCGACCAGGTGCAGTTCCTCTGGCTCCCGCTGTCGCACTCCTTCGGCAAGGTGCTGCTCTCGGCCCAGCTCCAGATCGGCTTCACCAGCGCGGTCGACGGCCGGGTCGACAAGATCGTCGACAACCTCGCCGTCATCCGGCCGCACTTCATGGCCGGGGCCCCGCGCATCTTCGAGAAGGTCTACGCGCGCGTCACCCAGTCCACGGCGTCGGAGGGCGGGATCAAGGCGAAGATCTTCGACTGGGCGATCGGCGTCGGGTCCGACGTCGCCGCCCGCGAGGCAGCCGGCCGCGACGTGCCCGTCACGCTCAAGGCGCAGCACGCCGTGGCCGACCGGCTCGTGTTCTCCAAGGTCAAGGAGCGCATGGGCGGGCGGGTCGAGTACTTCGTCTCCGGCAGCGCGGCGCTGTCGAAGGACGTGGGCGGCTGGTTCGCCGCGGTGGGCCTGCCGATCCTCGAGGGCTACGGCCTCACCGAGACCTCCGCCGGCACCATCGTCAACCGGCCGGGCAAGAACGTCGTCGGCACCGTCGGCCGGCCGCTGCCCGGCACCGAGGTCCGCATCGCCGACGACGGCGAGATCCTCGTGCGCGGCGGCGGCGTGATGCGCGGCTACCACAACCTCGCCGACGCCACTGCCGAGATGCTCGTCGGCGACGGCTGGCTCGCCACCGGCGACATCGGCGAGATCGACGACGAGGGCCACGTGCGGATCACCGACCGCAAGAAGGACCTCATCAAGACCTCGGGCGGCAAGTACATCGCCCCGAGCCTCATCGAGTCCCGGTTCAAGGCGCTGTGCCCGATCCTGGGCAACGTCGTCGTGCACGCCAACGGGCGCAACTACGCCACGGCGCTGGTGACGCTCGACCCCGACGTCACCGAGGGCTTCGCCGAGGCCGAGGGGATCGCCGGCGGCATGGAGGATTGGGCCCGCGACCCCAAGGTGGAGAAGACCGTCCGCGACGCCCTGGTCGAGCTCAACAAGGGGCTCAACCGCTGGGAGACGATCAAGGACGTGCGGATCCTGCCCCGTGACCTCTCGATCGAGGCCGGCGAGCTGACCCCGAGCCTGAAGATCAAGCGCAAGGTCGTCGAGACCAACTACGCCGACGTCCTGAACTCGATGTACTCCTAGCCCGTGGCCGGCGCCCGCGTCCCGGCCCCGCACCGGCGCGGGCGCCGTCGTGCAGGACGGATCCCGCACGCGTGACCATCACCACCCCGGAGATCGCCGACTCGCGTCCCGTCCTCGCACTGCGCACCCGGGTCGGCCGCTACCTCGGCGTGCTGCTGCTCGTCGCCCTCGCGGCGTGGCTGGTGTGGAACCTGGTCGCGGCGCCCGAGCAGTGGGTGGCCGTCGCCGTGGCCGGCCTGCGCTCCGGCTCGCTCTACGCGCTCATCGCACTGGGCTACACGCTGGTGTACGGGATCATCGGGCTGATCAACTTCGCCCACGGCGACCTGTTCATGCTCGCCTCGGTGGCCTCCTCCATCCTCCTCGTGCAGCACTTCGGCGCCGACGCTCCCGGGCTGCGCAACTGGCTGCTCGCGCTGGTGGTCATGGCGGTCGTGATGGCGCTGGGCGCGGGGGTGAACGTCACCGCCGAGCGGCTGGTGTTCCGCCGGCTTCGGAGGGCGCCGCGGGTCACCGCCCTCATCGCGGCCGTGGGGCTCAGCTTCGTGTTCCAGTGGCTCGGCCTGCTGCTCAACGGGTCCGGGCAGCGCACGTGGTCGACCGTGGTGCCCAACGACGGCCTGCGGATCGGCCCGGTCTCGATCGCCTGGTCGAGCATCGTCATCACCGGCGCCACGATCCCGCTGCTGCTGGCGTTGTCGTTCGTGGTGCGGCGCACGCGGCGGGGCCTGGCCATGCGGGCCACGTCGCAGGACCACGACGCCGCGCGGCTCATGGGCATCGACGTCGACCGCACGATCGCGTTCACCTTCGCGGTGGGCGGCGCGATGGCCGGCGCCGCGGGCCTGCTGTACTTCGCCACCTTCGGCAACACGAACTACTCCGACGGCTACCAGTTCGGCCTCATCGCGTTCACCGCAGCCGTGCTGGGCGGCGTCGGCAACCTGCCCGGTGCGGTGCTCGGCGGCTACCTCATCGGCGAGATCCAGGCGTTCAACGACGGCCTGCCCTACGGCCTGGGCCAGGGGTGGAGCCAGACCGTGGTGTTCTCCGTGCTCATCCTGGTGATGGTGTTCCGGCCCGAGGGGATCCTGGGCACGCGCGTGCAGGACAACGTCTGAGCGCGGCGTAGGGTCGCGGCGTGCCGTCCCAGCCGCCTCCGGGAGATCCCGCGCCCACGGACGGGTCGCTGCCGGCGGCGGCGCTGGCCGAGCTGGGCTCGCGCCCGTTCCGGCTGTACCTCCACGTGCCGTTCTGCTCCACGCGGTGCGGCTACTGCGACTTCAACACCTACACCGCCGACGAGCTCGGGCCCGGCGTCTCGCGGTCGACGTACGCCGAGCAGGCCGTGGCCGAGGTGCGGCTCGCGCGCCGGGTGCTCGGCGACCGCGACCTGCCGGTCGGGTCCGTCTTCGTCGGCGGCGGCACGCCCACCCTGCTGCCCCCGGCCGACCTCGCTCGGGTGCTCGCGACGGTGCGCGACGAGTTCGGCCTCGCGCCCGGCGCCGAGGTGACCACCGAGGCCAACCCCGACTCGATCGACGCCGAAGGCCTCGCGGCCCTGCGCGAGAGCGGCTTCACGCGCGTGTCGTTCGGGCTGCAGAGCAGCGCGCCGCACGTGCTGGCGGTGCTCGACCGCACGCACACGCCGGGCCGGGCGGTGGCGACCGTGGCCGAGGCGCGGGCGGCCGGGTTCGAGCACGTGAGCGTCGACCTCATCTACGCGACGCCGGGGGAGACCGCGGACGACCTGGCCGTCACGTTGGGCGACGCCGTCGCCAGCGGGGTGGACCACGTGTCGGCGTACTCGCTCATCGTGGAGGACGGCACGCGCCTGGCCGCCCGGATCCGCCGGGGCGAGCTGCCCGACGTCGACGACGACGTCGCGGCCGACCGCTACGTGCAGGTCGACGAGACGCTCTCGGCCGCGGGCCTGGCCTGGTACGAGGTGAGCAACTGGGCGCGGCCCGGCGGCGAGTGCCGGCACAACCTCGGCTACTGGCGGGGCGAGCACTGGTGGGGGATCGGGCCCGGTGCGCACTCGCACGTGGGCGGGGTGCGGTGGTGGAACGTGCGGCACCCCAAGGCGTACGCCGAGCGGCTGCAGTCGGGGGCCAGCCCGGCCCAGGCCCGCGAGCTGCTCGACGCCGAGGACCGGCGGGTCGAGGACGTGCTCCTGCGGGTGCGGCTGCGGGAGGGCCTGCCGCTCGCGCTGCTGCACGACGACGGTCGCGCGGCGGCGAGCCGCGCCGTGCGGGACGGTCTCGCGGAGCCGGCCGCCCTCGACGAGGGCCGGCTCGTGCTCACGCTGCGCGGGCGCCTGCTGGCCGACGCGCTCGTGCGCGACCTCGTCGACTGACCGCGGGCCCGCGCCCGCGGGCCCGGGCCCGCGCCGTCAGCGCAGGAAGGGGATGGCCAGCGGGTAGTGGAACAGCGCACCGCGCCACGAGCGCAGGGCGGCGAGGGCGGCGAAGACCAGGCCGTAGCCGACCGCCACGGCGACCGGCACCACGCCGTCGCCGCGCAGCGCGGCGACGCCGCCGGCCACGACCAGCACGACGTACGTGACCTGGTGGTTGAACGCCTCGCGGGCGTTGCGGTCGACGAACAGGGAGCGCCGTCCGAGCATGGCCATGAGCAGCATGGGCGCCACCACCAGCCCCGCCACCTGGGACAGGTGCGCGAGCATCGAGTAGAGCCGCTCCTCGTGCGGGGTCAGCGGGCCCTCGTCCTCGCCCATCGGGGGTCGGCCGAACGGCGGCGCCCCCGGCGTCGTCTCGTGGTGGGGGCGGGGCGGCGGGTCGCCCGGGGGCAGGTCGCCCTCGCGACGCGTCATCGCCCTCCTTCCCCGGTGCCGGCCGGCGGCCGACGTCCTCCCATGGTGGGGGCGGGGCGCCGATCCCGCATGTGCACATCGCTGGTGACACGGCCGCTACGGGCACCGAGAAGCGGCCGTGTCACCAGTGACATGGGTGAGGGGCGGGACCCTCACGGGTCCCGCCCCTCACCTGCGGACTGCTGGCGACCGACCGCTCAGGCGGCGACCGCCTGGTTGGTCAGCTTCTTGTACGTGAACGCCGTGGCGATCACGACGAGCGGCGCCGCGACGATGATGCCGACGAAGCAGAGGAGGAACCCGATGAAGGTGACCACCGCGGAGACGATGAACAGGATGAACACGTCAGCGAGGTTGTCCTTGACCAGGTTGAAGCTCGCCTTGATGGCGTCGAACGGCGCGAGGTTCTGGTCGAGCAGGAAGTAGAACGTGAACGTCAGGAAGAACGACACCACGAGGGAGCCGATCCCGCAGAACAGGTAGCCGATGGCCGTGAACACCGACACCAGGAAAGCGGTCACGATGATCGGACCGAGCTTGTCGGTGGACAGGATCAGCGCGGTGTCGACGGGACGGCCCTCGGTGATCGCCAGGGCCGCCCGGGCGATGGCTGCCTGGATGAAGCCGTAGACCGTGTAGTAGACGAGCGCGCCGAGGGCCCCGAGCACCAGGGTGATGAAGAACCCGGGCGACGCGGTCGTGACGGTGATGCCGCTGATCGTCTCCGTGGAGGAGAACGCGCGGGTGAGCATGCCGATCACGACGAACCAGATGAACGAGATGATCGCGCCGATCACGAACAGGATCAGCATCGCGATGAGGATCGCGGACAGGTACTGCTGGAACTTGGCCCAGGCGTAAGTGAAGGCGTTGCCGACCGACCACGGCGCGGTGGCGGGGTCGGTGGCGTACGCCGGTGCGGGAGGCATCCCGCCTCCTGCCGGCGGCGGCGGGGGAGGCGGGGGCGGCGGGGTTCCGCCGGCTGCGGGCGGCGGCGGGGGAGGCGGGGGCGGAGGCGGCGGGGTCGACTCGCCACCGGGCGGCGTGGGCTCGCCCTCGGGCGGGAACTGGTCGGTCATGGGGGCGTTCCTCCTCGGACTCGGGCGCGGCCTGCCCGACGCGGCGCGACCTGTGTCGTCACCGTAGCGATCTTGACGCCGCAGTGGGGGGATCTCGCCGGTCGGACGAGAGGACCCGCCCGTACGGAGGAGGCGGGGCGGAGCAGGCGCGCGGGGCCGCGATCCGGGGTGAGGTCAGGCCGTGACCGCGTCGATGAGCTCCTCCACCCGGCCCAGCAGGCTCGGCTCGAGGTCGGCGTACGTCCGCACATGACCCAGCAGCCACCGCCATCCGGACGCGACGTCCTCGGGAGTGCTCGAGGGCCGGCCGAGGGCGGCGAGGACGCCGTTCTTCCACGGCCGCCCCGGCGGCACGACCGGCCACGCCTCGATGCCCAGCACCTGGGGGCGGATCGCCTGCCACACGTCGACGTAGGGGTGGCCGAGCACCGTGATGTGCACGGGGTGGCGGCGCCGGACCTCCTCGGCGATCCGCGTCTCCTTCGACCCGGGCACGAGGTGGTCGAGCAGCACGCCGAGCCGCCGGCCCGGGCCGGGGGCGAAGCCGTCCACGAGCGCGACGAGGTCGTCGGCGCCGTGCAGCGGCTCCACCACCACGCCCTCGACCCGCAGGTCGTGGCCCCACACGCGCTCCACCAGCTCGGCGTCGTGCAGGCCCTCGACCCAGATCCGCGAGCCGCGGGCGGTGCGCGCGCGCAGGTCCGCGACGGCCAAGGAGCCCGACGCCGTGCGTGCCGGGCCGGTGCGTGCCGCCGTCGGCTGCGGCCGCACGAGCGTCACCGGCTCGCCGTCGACGAGGAACGCGGCGGGTCGCAGCGCGAAGGGGCGGCGCGTCCCGTGCCGGTCCTCCAGCACCACGGCCCAGCCGTCGGTGCCCTTCTCCAGGCCCACCACCGCGCCGCAGAAGCCGGACTCGGCGCACTCGGCCACGAGGTCCGGCACGGCCTCGACCTCGGCCACGACGCGGCGGCGCGGGGCGTGCGGGTCGGCCGCGAGCACGTCGCGCCCGTAGCGGTCGCTCATCGGCGGCCTGCCGTGGGTGAGGCTCCGGCGCCGGGGTGACGGCGGGCCCCGGGCCGGCGGCGACGGACGGGCACGGGCTTCCTCCGGGTGGGCGGGACGCGGACCGCTCGACTGTAGGCGGACCCGGCGTCGACCCCCGGCCGCGCCGCGCCGCGGCGGCGGGAGCGCTCGCCGCGTCGTAGACTTGGCACTCGGTCGGCGCGAGTGCCAGGCGGTGCCCCGGCGCCGCGCGCCCGTCCCGTCCCGTCCGTGCGTCGACAGGAGGTGCCGCCCGTGGTGGAGGACCGTCGCCTCGCCGTGCTGCGCGCGATCGTCGAGGACTACGTCGCCACGCACGAGCCGGTCGGGTCGCGCAGCCTGGTGGAGCGCCACGCCCTCGGCGTGAGCCCGGCCACGATCCGCAACGACATGGCCGCCCTCGAGGACGAGGGGCTCATCGCGCAGCCGCACACCAGCGCCGGCCGGGTCCCCACCGACCAGGGCTACCGCGTGTTCGTCGACCGGCTCTCGCAGGTCAAGCCGCTCTCCGCGGCCGAGCGACGGGCGATCGGCTCGTTCCTCGACGGCGCCGTCGACCTCGACGACGTCATGACCCGGTCGGTCCGGCTGCTCGCGCAGCTCACCCGGCAGGTCGCGCTGATCCAGTACCCGTCGCTCACCCGTTCCACGGTGCGACACATCGAGCTCGTCGGCATCGTCCCCACGCGGGTGCTGCTCGTGCTCATCGCCGACACCGGCCGGGTGGAGCAGCGCGTGGTCGAGACCGGCGCGCCGATCGACGACGACCTGCTCGGCCGGCTGCGCACGCGGCTGCTCGACGCCGTCGTGGGGGTGCGGCTCGTCGACGTCGCCGAGCGCGTGGGCGACCTCGCCGACGGCTTCGAGGCCGAGGAGCGCCGCGCGGTGAGCGCGGTCGTCGCGACGCTCATCGAGACCGTCGTCGAGCGGCACGAGGAGCGCGTGATGCTCGCGGGCACCGCCAACCTCGCGACGTTCGACGAGGACTTCAACGGCGCCGTGCGACCCGTCCTCGAGGCGCTCGAGGAGCAGATGGTGCTGCTGCGCCTGCTGGGCGAGAGCCGCTCCAGCGACGCGCTCACGGTGCGCATCGGCCGGGAGAACGAGGTCGAGGGGCTCACCTCCACCTCCGTCGTCACGGTCGGCTACGCGCGCGGCGACGAGGTCGTCGCGCAGCTCGGCGTCGTCGGCCCGACCCGCATGGACTACCCCGGGACGATGGGTTCGGTGCGCGCCGTCGCCCGCTACCTCGGGCGCATCCTCACCGACCAGCAGTAGGGAGCACGGTGGCCACCGACTACTACGGGGTCCTCGGCGTGTCGCGCGACGCGACGTCCGAGGAGATCAAGCGCGCCTACCGGCGGCTCGCGCGCGAGCTGCACCCGGACGTCAACCCGGACCCGGAGACGCAGGACCGCTTCAAGGAGGTCACCGCCGCATACGAGGTGCTCTCCGACCCGGACAAGCGCCAGATGTACGACCTCGGCGGCGACCCGCGCGGTGGCGGCGGCCCGAGCGGGTTCGGCCAGGGCTTCGGCTTCGGCGACATCATGGACGCGTTCTTCGGCACCCAGTCCCGCGGCCCGCGCCCGCGCGCGGCGCGGGGCAAGGACGCGCTGATCCGCCTCCAGGTGACCCTGGCCGAGGCGACGTTCGGGGCGACCCGCGAGCTCACCGTCGACACCGCGGTGGTGTGCGGGGTGTGCTCCGGTGCAGGCACCGCGGAGGGCACCGAGCCGGTCCCGTGCTCGATGTGCCACGGTCGCGGCGAGGTACAGTCCGTGCAGCGCTCGTTCCTCGGCCAGGTGATGACCTCGCGCCCGTGCCCGCAGTGCCAGGGCTACGGCAACCTGATCCCGCACCCCTGCCCGGAGTGCTCGGGCGAGGGCCGGGTGCGCACCCGCCGCACGCTCACGGTGAAGGTGCCGCCCGGCGTCGACACCGGCACCCGCATCCAGCTGTCCGGCGAGGGGGAGGTCGGGCCCGGCGGCGGCCCCGCCGGCGACCTCTACCTCGAGGTGGTGGAGGCCCCGCACGAGGTCTTCACGCGGCAGGGCGACGACCTGCACTGCACGGTCTCGCTGCCCATGACGGCGGCGGCGCTGGGCACCACGATCGAGCTCGAGTCGCTCGACGGCGCCGAGTCGCTCGACGTGCGCCCGGGCACGCAGTCCGGCCACGTCATCACCCTGCGCCAGAAGGGGGTCGCGCACCTGCGCGGCGCCGGCCGCGGCGACCTCCACGTGCACGTCGACGTCGTGACGCCGACCAAGCTCGACGAGCGCCAGACCGAGCTGCTGCGCGAGCTGGCGGCCCTGCGCGACGAGGAGCGCCCCGCCGGGGCGGTCCAGTCCAACGCGAGCCACGGCGGCCTGTTCTCGCGCCTCAAGGACGCCTTCAACTCCTGACCGGGTGCCGATGCAGCAGACTCCTGGCGTGCAGCGGCGAGACGCGGCGAGCGGGCGACCCAACCTCGAGCAGGTGGCGGCGCTCGCAGGCGTGTCCCGGGCGACCGTGTCGCGCGTGGTCAACGGGCTGCCGAGCGTCGACGCGGAGCTGCGCGCCCGGGTCGAGGCCGCCGTGACGCAGCTGGGCTACACGCCCAACCATGCCGCCCGCTCGCTCGTGACCCGCCGCACCGACACGGTCGCCCTCGTGGTGGCCGAGCCGGACCACCGCGTGTTCGGCGACCCGTTCTTCAGCGGCATCGTCCGCGGCATCAACCAGGAGTGCCAGGCCGCAGGCCTGCACATGCTGCTGCTGATGGCGCAGTCCACGTCCGACCGCGGACGCGTCGACCGCTACCTCGCCACGGCACCGATCGACGGGGTCCTGCTCATCTCCGAGCACGCCCAGGACGATCCGTGGCCGCGGTCGTTCCGTCGACGCGGCGTGCCGTTCGTCGTCGGCGGCCGGCCCGTCGTGCCCGACGAGGAGATCCGGTACGTCGACAACGACAACGTCGCGGGGGCCACCCTCGCGGTCCGCCACCTGCTGGCGTCCGGTCGCAGCGTGGTCGGCACGGTCACCGGGCCGCAGGACATGAGCGCGGGCATCGACCGCCTCGCGGGATACCGAGCCGGCCTGGGGCGCCGGTTCCGTGCCTCCCGGGTCGAGCACGGCGACTTCACCACGGCCGGGGGCGAGGCCGCGACGCGGCGGCTGCTCGACCGGGTCCCGGACCTCGACGCGGTGTTCGCCGCCTCGGACCTGATGGCGCTCGGTGCGCTGCGAGCCCTGGCCGCCGCCGGACGCCGGGTGCCCGACGACGTCGCCGTCGTCGGCTTCGACGACATCGACGCGGCCGCCGTGTCCACTCCGGCGCTCACGACCGTGCGCCAGGAGACCGTGCTCCAGGGCCGCGCCATGGTGCGGATGCTGGTCGCCCACGAGCGGCCCGAGCTGCTGCTGGACCCTGTTCCCGGGCTCGAGGACGTCGACCTGCTCGGTGGGGCGGTCGTGCTGCCGGTAGGCCTCGTCGTGCGGGAGTCCGCCTGACGGTGGCGCCGGGCGTCCCATCGGGGCGGGATCGGCGACATCTGTTGACCGCTCCGCGCAGGGCCAGTAGAAAGGCGGGGCCCCGCCCCCGCCGCGACGACGCCGCGGGCGGCTCGGCGCCCGGGGTGCAGGCCCGCTGCACCCACGTCCGAGAGCTCCCCGCTCACGTGAGCTCTTCCGAGAGGCAGGTCCGTGCAGATGGTTGTGCAGCTCCGTCGAGAGAGCGCTCTCTCGGCTCCCGTGCCCGTCCCCGTCACGCGCCGCCGACGGTGGCGCCGGGCCGCCCTCGCGGCCCTGGCCGCAGCCACCGTGGCGCTCGGCGGTGTGGCCGCGGTCGGCCCAGCGGCCGCCGTGCCGGCCGGCGACCCCGACCTCGGCCCGAACGTGCTGGTGTTCGACCCGTCGATGCCGGTGAGCGACATCCAGGCCCGGGTGGACGCCGTCGCCGCGCAGCAGGTCACCAACCAGTTCGGCGAGCAGCGGTACTCGCTGCTGTTCAAGCCGGGCACCTACGGCACGGTCGACCAGCCGCTGGTCATCCAGGTCGGCTACTACACCGAGGTGGCCGGGCTCGGCCTGAGCCCGACCGACGTCGTCATCAACGGCCACGTGGACGTCTACAACCAGTGCGACAACGGCTACTGCGTGGCGCTCAACAACTTCTGGCGCTCGATGTCGAACCTCACCATCAACGTGATGGGGCAGTCCGGCTGCTACGCGTCCGGGGACTTCTGGGCGGCGTCGCAGGCTGCGCCGGTCCGTCGCGTGAACATCGAGGGCGGCAACCTCACGTTCATGGACTACTGCAGCGGCCCGTCGTTCGCGAGCGGCGGGTTCATGGCCGACTCCCGCACCGGATTCGTCATCAACGGCTCGCAGCAGCAGTACTACGTGCGCGACAGCGAGATCGGCGGATGGAGCAACGGCGTCTGGAACCAGGTGTTCTCGGGCGTCACCGGCGCTCCCGGCACCTGCTTCCCCGCCGACGCCTCGTGCGGCGGTCCGTACACCACGCTGAGCACGACCCCGGTGAGTCGCGAGAAGCCGTTCCTCTACGTCGCGGACGACGGATCGTGGAACGTCTTCGTGCCGGCGGTCCGCCACGACTCCTCCGGGACGACCTGGGCGTCCGGGTCGCAGGCCGGCACCTCCCTGCCGCTGTCGAGCTTCTACGTCGCCGCGCCGGGCGACTCGGTGGCCGCGATCAACCGGGCCCTGCGCAGCGGCCGGAACCTGCTGTTCGAGCCCGGGGTCTACTCGGTCGACCGCACCATCAAGGTCGAGCGCGCCGGCACCGTGGTGCTCGGCATGGGCATGGCCACGCTGACCTCGGCCCGCGGAGCCACCGTCCTGCGGACCGAGGCGCCGTCGGTGACGGTCGCCGGTCTCATGATCGACGCCGGTCCGCGCAACGCCTCGGCCCTCATGGTGGTGGGGGACGACGACTCGGAGTCGCCCGCCCAGGCCGCGGTCCCGACCGCGCTCCAGGACGTCTTCTTCCGCATCGGCGGCCCGCACGCGGGCAAGGCGTCGAAGAGCCTCGTGGTGAACGCCGACCACACGCTGCTCGACGACGTGTGGGCCTGGCGGGCCGATCACGGATCGGGGGTCGGCTGGACGAGCAACACGGCCGACACGGGGCTCGTGGTCAACGGCGACGACGTCCAGGCCACCGGGCTCTTCGTGGAGCACTACCAGAAGACGGAGGTCGTCTGGAACGGTGAGCGCGGCCGGACGATCTTCTTCCAGAACGAGATGCCCTACGACGTGCCGGACCAGCGCTCGTGGCGCCACGGCGGGTCGGACGGGTATGCGGCCTACCAGGTGGGCGGCTCGGTCGAGAGCCACGAGGCATGGGGGCTCGGGAGCTACTCGTTCTTCAACGTCGGCCCCGACATCCACGCCTCCAGGGCCTTCCAGGCGCCGTCGGGTCCAGGCATCGCGATGCACGACATGCTCACGATCTTCCTCGACGCCGTGAACGGGCACGGGGCGATCGACCACGTGATCAACGACGTCGGCGGCTCGTCGTCGATCGCCAACCCGGACGTCCCGGTCACGGTCGTCAGCTTCCCCTGACCTGACACCGGGTCCGGCAGGGCCAGGACACGGCGCGGTCACCCGCCATGATGGGCGGGTGACCGCGCCGTTCTTCCTCGTGCCGCCGGCGTCCCTCGTCGGGGACGTCGGCGCTCTGGTGACCCTCGAGGGCCCGGAGGGCCGGCACGCGGCGACCGTCAAGCGCCTCGGAGTCGGGGAGGCGGTGCTGCTCGGCGACGGCCGTGGCCGCGTCGTCGGCGGGCTCGTCGCCGCTGTGCCCGGGCGCGACCGCCTCGAGGTGACGGTCACCTCCTGCACGGACCACCCCGTCCCGGCGCCGAGGCTCGTCGTCGTCCAGGCGATCGCCAAGGGGGAGCGGGGCGAGCTGTCGGTCGAGCTGATGACCGAGGTGGGTGTCGACGCCGTGGTGCCGTGGGCCGCGTCGCGCTCGGTCGCCCAGTGGCGCGGCGAGAAGGTGGCGCGCGGGCTGGAGCGCTGGCGGGCGACCGCGCGCGAGGCGGCCAAGCAGTCGCGCCGGCCGTGGGTGCCCGACGTGCTCGACGTCGCGGGCACCGGCGACGTGGCGGCGCTCGTGGCCGCGACGGTGCAAGCCGGGGGCACGGCGCTCGTGCTCCACGAGGAGGCGGCGGAGCGGCTCTCAACGCTGCGGCCGTCGGCCGAGGGCGACGTGCTCCTGGTCGTCGGGCCCGAGGGCGGCCTCACCGACGACGAGGTGGCGCGGTTCGCCTCCGCGGGCGCCGTCGCGGTGCGGCTCGGGCCGTCGGTGCTGCGCACCTCGACGGCCGGCGCCGTGGCCGCCGCGGTGCTGCTCGCGGCGTCGGGCCGCTGGGACTGAGGGCCGGCCGGCCGCCGACGTCCTAGCCTGACCGGGTCGACCGACGAGGAGGGACGCGATGGAGCTGTGGGAGACGCTGCGCCGACGACGGATGGTGCGGGCCTTCCGGCCGGACACGGTGCCGCGGGACGCCCTCGACCGCGTGCTGGCCAGCGTGCTGCACGCGCCGTCCGCGGGCTTCACGCAGGGCAACGAGTACCTCGTGCTCGACGATCCCGAGGCGGTCGCCTGGTTCTGGACCGCCACCGACGACCCGGACGACCCCATGGACGACGAGGACCGGTCCCGGCTCGCGCCGGTGGTCGTCGTCCCGCTGGCGCACAAGGCCGCCTACCTGGCGCGCTACTCCCTGCCGGACAAGGAGCCGCACGGGCTCGGCGACGAGCAGCGGTGGCCGGTGCCCTTCTGGTACGTCGACGCCGGCATGGCCTCGATGTGCATGCTGCTCGCGGCGGTCGAGGAGGGACTCGGGGCCTGGTTCTTCGGCGTGGCCCACGGCGAGGAGGAGGTGCTGCGCAGGTTCGGCGTGCCGGAGGGGCTGCGGCCCGCCGGCTACATCGCGCTGGGCCTCGCGGCCGACGCCGACCCGCTGTCGCAGACGTCCTCCGCGCGCACGCGCCGCCGGCGCCCGGTCGACGAGCTCGTGCACCGGAACGGGTGGTGACCCCGGTGACCGACGGGCTGAGCATCCAGGAGCAGCTGTACCCGGACCTGCCGTGCTTCGGCTGCGGCCACGGCAACCCGAAGGGCCTGCGGCTGCGCAGCTACCCTGGCCCGGCGTACGACGACGACCACGTCGTGACGGCGGCGTTCATGCCCTGGCCCGAGCACGACAACGGCCTGGGCTACCTCAACGGCGGCATCATCTCGACGGTGCTCGACTGCCACAGCGCGGCGGCGGTGATGCTCGAGTCGCAGCGGCTCGGGATCCCGGTGCTGCCCGGTGCGGCCCTGTCGTACGTGACCGCGGGGCTCGACGTGCGCTACCTGCGGCCCTCGCCGCTGCACGAGCCGGTGGAGCTGCGGGCCGTCGTCACCGCGGCCGACGAGGGGCAGATGACCGTCGACGTCGAGCTCGTCTTCGACGGCAAGACCCGGGCGACGGCGGCCGCGCTGTGGAAGCGCTGGCGCCCGCGGAGCTGACCCGGCGCCCGCGGCGCGGGCATCGGGTGCGGCGGCTGTCGCGGGTGCGGCCCGCGGCGGTACCCGTGTCGACTAGCGTCGGGGCATGAGCGACTGCCTGTTCTGCGGCATCGTGGCCGGCGACGTCCCGGCCACGGTCGTGCACCAGACCGACGAGTTCGTCGCCTTCCGCGACATCAACCCCCAGGCCGCGACGCACGTGGTCGTGGTGACGCGCGAGCACCACGAGAACGTGGCCGAGCTCGCCGCGGCGGACGCCGGCCTCGCCGGGCGCCTGCTCGCGGCCGGGGCCGCGGTCGCGGCCGCGGAGGGCCTCGACGACGGCTACCGCTTCGTGTTCAACACCGGGCGCGACGGCGGCCAGACGGTGTTCCACGTGCACCTGCACGTGCTCGGCGGCCGCTCGATGACCTGGCCCCCGGGCTGACGCCCGCGCGGCCCGCCCACGGCCTCGCGCCGCACCTCGTGACGGGGGTACCGATGGTCCTGCGACCGCGAGAACGCCTCTCCTTCTTAAGAATCCGGCCGGCGACCGTCGCACCCTATGGACAGCAGGCCCGCGCGGGCGGATCCTGACCTCGGCCTCGAGAGCTCTCGGCGTCGGGCGCTGATCGCACGGCGTCCGCGCGGCCGGGGTGCAGGGATCAGGGGGTTGCCATGACCGGTCGTTCCTCCACCTCCGTCCGGCGCTCGCGTGCCCTGCCGATGGTCGCTCTCGGCGCCCTCGCGCTGACGATGGCGGCCTGCTCGTCCGCACCCACGAACCCGTCGAGCGGCGGCACCGGCACCGCAGCCCCGGTGACCTCGGTGACGAGCGACGCCAGCACGCCGGCCTCGAGCCCGACGCCGGCGACCAGCAGCGCGTCGGCGTCGAGCCCGCCGGCGTCCGCTGCCGCCGCGCCGACCTCCTACGACCCGTGCCGCCTCGTCACGGCCGCGCAGGCGTCGACGCTGTTCGGTGGTGGCACGTTCCGGGGCAAGGAGGAGTCCCTGTCCGGCGGGACGAAGGAGTGCATCTACTCGTCCGGGCTCCAGGTGCTCACCGTCCAGGTGGCCACGGCCGCGAGCGCAACCGCGGCGCAGTCCGTGTGGACCCAGGAGGAGGCCCGCGTCCCGCAGCTGATCGCCAATTCCGCGAACGCACCGGCGGCCCTGCACCTCAGGACCTCCGTGAAGGACCTGTCCGGGTACGGCGACCGTGCGGCGCTGCTGAGCGGGTCGGGGACCGTGCTCGGCCGCACGATCAGCGCCAGCGGCATCTACCTGCTCAAGGGCCCGACCTTCGTGGGCTTCGAGGGCCTGGCCCTGGGCAGCCCCGCACCGTCGAGCAGCGCCCTGGAGGCCCAGGCGACGACGGTCGTCGCGCAGCTCGGCTGACGCCTTCGCCGGTCCCCGACGTCCGCCGGACGTTCGCCGCTGGGCGAACGTAGGTGGCCGGGGCGGCCGCGCGCCGTACGATGGACGGGCCGTCCGCCCGGACGGCGACCGAGCGACGAAGGGCAGCAGCGGCCCGAACGGGGCCGACCCATGACCACCGAGACTGACACGCAGGCCACGATCGTCGTCCCCGCGTCCCTGGACATGGTGAGCGTCCTCGGCTCCGGCGACGAGAACCTCCGGGTGATCGAGCGCGCCTTCCCCTCCGTCGACGTCCACGTGCGCGGCAACCGGATCACGGTGTCGGGCCCGGTGGACGAGGTGGCGCTGTTCGACCGCGTCGTGGGCGAGATGCTCGCCGTCGTCCGCACCGGCCAGGGGCTCACCCCGGAGGCCGTCGAGCGCTCCGTGGCCATGCTGCGCGACGACTCGGGGGTGCGTCCCGCCGACGTCCTCACGGCCAACATCCTGTCCAACCGAGGGCGCACGATCCGGCCCAAGACCCTCAACCAGAAGCGCTACGTCGACGCGATCGACGAGCACACGGTGGTGTTCGGCATCGGTCCCGCGGGCACCGGCAAGACCTACCTCGCCGTGGCGAAGGCGGTCCAGGCGCTGCAGAGCAAGCGGGTCACCCGCATCATCCTGACCCGACCGGCCGTCGAGGCGGGCGAGCGGCTCGGGTTCCTGCCCGGCACGCTGTCGGAGAAGATCGACCCCTATCTGCGCCCGCTCTACGACGCGCTGCACGACATGGTCGACCCGGACTCCATCCCGCGGCTGATGACCAGCGGGGTCATCGAGGTGGCGCCGCTGGCCTACATGCGCGGCCGCACGCTCAACGACGCGTTCATCATCCTCGACGAGGCGCAGAACACCTCGCCCGAGCAGATGAAGATGTTCCTCACCCGGCTCGGCTTCGGGTCCACCATGGTGGTCACCGGCGACACGACCCAGATCGACCTGCCCAGCGGCACGGCCAGCGGGCTCAAGGTGGTGGAGAGCATCCTCGACGGCATCGACGACGTCGCGTTCTGCCGGCTGCACAGCCAGGACGTCGTGCGGCACAAGCTCGTGGGGCGGATCGTCGACGCCTACGCGAAGTTCGACGCCGAGACGGCCGCGGCCGCCCAGCTGCCCGGCCGAGGCTCGCGCCGCACCCGCCGGTAGCGCCGTCATGACGATCGAGGTGCTCAACGAGACCGACGCCGACGTCGACCTCGACGCGCTCGCCGCGCAGGCGAGGTTCGTGCTCGACCGGCTGCGCATCCACCCCCAGGCCGAGCTCTCGGTGGTGTGCGTCGACGAGGTCGCGATGACCGAGCTGCACGTGCGCTGGATGGACGAGCCCGGCCCCACCGACGTGCTCTCGTTCCCGATGGACGAGCTGCGCCAGCCGGACGACGACGACGAGCCCGAGCCGGGCATGCTCGGCGACGTGGTGCTGTGCCCCAGCGTGGCCGAGCGGCAGGCCGCCGCGGCCGGTCATTCCCGCGACGAGGAGATGTCCCTGCTGCTCACCCACGGCATCCTGCACCTGCTCGGCTACGACCACGCCGAGCCGGAGGAGCACGCCGAGATGTTCGGGCTCCAGGCACGGCTGCTCGCCGAGTGGGTCGCCTTCGAGGGCCGGTCCCGATGAGCCCGGACGTCGTCTCGCTCGTCGTCGCGGCGGTGCTCGTGGTGATCGCGGGCTTCCTCGTGGCGGCGGAGACGGCGTTCGCGCGCGTGTCGCGGGCCCGCGTGGACGAGCTCGCACGCGAGGGACAGCGCGGTGCCGCGCGCCTGCTCGTGCTCCTCGACGACCGCGCGCGGTACGTCAACGTGCTCCTGTTCCTGCACATGCTGCTGTTCGTGTCGGCGATCGTGCTGGTCACCCGCTCGTTCCTGGTGCTCGTCGGCGGACCGATCTGGTGGCAGCTCGTGGCGGCGGCCCTCGTGATGGTGGTCGTCGGCTACGTCGTCCTCGGGGTCGCCCCCCGCACGCTGGGCGTGCAGCACGCCGACCGCATCGCGATCCGGGCCGCGGCGCCGGCCCGCCTGCTCGCGGCGCTGCTCGGGCCGCTGACGCAGCTGCTGATCCTCGTGGGCAACGCGCTCACCCCCGGCCGCGGCTACCGCGAAGGCCCGTTCGCGAGCCAGGCCGAGCTGCGCGAGCTCGTCGACCTCGCCGAGGCCAGCGACGTCATCGAGGACGACGAGCGCCAGATGATCCACTCGGTGTTCGAGCTGGGGGACACCCTGGCCCGCGAGCTGATGGTGCCGCGCACCGACATGGTGTTCATCGAGGCGACCAAGACGCTGAGGCAGGGACTCTCGCTCGCGCTGCGCAGCGGGTTCTCGCGCATCCCCGTCATCGGCGAGAACCTCGACGACGTCGTCGGCGTCGTGTATCTCAAGGACCTCGCCCGCCGCACCTTCGAGCACCACGACGCCGAGACCAGCGAGCGCGTCGCCAGCATCATGCGACCGGTGTTCATGGTGCCGGACACCAAGCGCGCGGACGACCTGCTGCACGACATGCAGTCGGCGCGCACCCACCTCGCCGTCGTCGTCGACGAGTACGGCGGCACCGCGGGCATCGTGACCATCGAGGACGTCGTCGAGGAGATCGTCGGGGAGATCGCCGACGAGTACGACACCGAGGCGCCCGAGGTCGAGGAGCTCGGGCACGGCTGCTACCGGGTGCACGCGCGGATGCACGTCGAGGACTTCGCCGACCTCATCGGCATCGACCTCGACGCCGAGGCCGAGGGCGTCGACACCGTGGGCGGCCTGATCGCCAAGCGGCTGGGCCGGGTGCCGATCCCCGGGGCGCGGGCGACGGTCGACGGCTGGGACCTCACCGCCGAGTCCGCGGCCGGGCGGCGCAACCGCATCGGTACGGTTCTGGCGGAGCCGGTCGTCCGGCGCGACGAGGACCACGAGGCGAAGGACACCACCGATGCGTGAGCCCCACCCGGGCACGACGGACGGCCGGCGATGACCGCGGCGGTCGGCACCCCGGCGTCGGACCTCGGGCCCGAGGACGCCAAGCTCGCCACGCTCGCCCGCGGGGCGCGCGGCCGGGTCGGCGCCGCCGAGGGGGCGGCGGTGCGCGACGAGACCGGCCGCACCTACTCCGGCGCCACCGTCGACCTCCCGAGCCTGGGCCTGTCGGCGCTGCGCCTGGCCGTGGCGCAGGCGGCGGCGTCGGGCGCGCGCGGGCTCGAGGCGGCCGTCGTGGTCCGTCGCGACGCCGACGTGGACGCCGACGACCTCGCCGCCGTGCGCGACCTCGGGGGCGCCGGCGTGCCCGTCGTGGTGGTCGGCGTCGACGGGGTCGTCTCCGGCTCGCTGGTCACCTGAGCCGCCCAATGGCGGACACGGCCGGGACGGCGGAGGTGCGCGACCCGCGATCCGGCGCGGGCGGGCGCGGCCAGGCCGTGCTCATGGTGCTCGGCGCGGCCGTGCTGTTCGGCACCACCGGCACCACCCAGGCGCTCGGCCCCTCCGGCACCACGCCGCTGGGCGTGGGTGCGGCGCGCATCGTGATCGGCGGCGCGGGGCTGCTGGCCGTGCTGCCGTGGGTCGGCGGCCGCAGGTCCGCGGCGCTGGCACTGTGGCGCACCCGATGGGGCGTGCTCGCGGGCGTGACCACGGCGCTCTATCAGGTGTGCTTCTTCGGCGGCGTCTCGCGGGCGGGGGTCGCGCTCGGCACGCTCGTCACCATCGGCAGCGGCCCGGTGTTCACCGGCCTGCTCTCGTGGCTGATGCTGCGCGAGCGGCCCCAGGCGTCGTGGGCGCTGGCCACCACGGTGTGCGTGGTGGGGCTGGCGCTGCTGGTGGCCAGCGGGGCGTCGAGCCCCTCGGTCGACCCCGTCGGCCTGCTGCTGGCGCTGGCCTCCGGCTTCGGCTACGCCGTCTACACCGTGGCGGCCAAGCGGCTGATGAACGAGGGCCACCGCAGCGACGAGGTGATGGCGGCGAGCTTCGGCCTCGGCGGCGCGCTCCTGCTCGTGGTGCTGGTCACCCAGCCGATCGCCTGGGTCAGCACACCGTCGGGCCTGGCCATGGCGCTCTGGCTCGGTCTGGGCACCACCACGCTGGCCTACGTGCTCTTCGGCCGCGGCCTGCACCACCTGCCCGCGGGACCGGTCACCACCCTCGTGCTGGCCGAGCCGGTGGTCGCCACCCTGCTCGGCGTGCTCGTCCTCGACGAGACCCTGGCGCCGGCCGGCTGGGTGGGCGCCGCGTGCGTGCTGGCCGGTCTGGCGCTCCAGGGCGTCGTGGCCTCGCGCGGGCCGCGGGCGCGGTTCGTCGAGGACGACCTCACCGCGGGAGGATTGCCGCTGTGACCCACCGCTCCGGATTCGCCTGCCTCGTGGGACGGCCCAACGCGGGCAAGTCCACGCTCACCAACGCCTTGGTGGGGGAGAAGGTCGCGATCACGTCGAGCCGACCGCAGACCACCCGGCACACGGTGCGCGGCATCGTGCACCGCGACGACGCGCAGCTCGTGCTCGTGGACACCCCGGGGCTGCACAAGCCCCGCACGCTGCTGGGGGAGCGGCTCAACGCGCTCGTGCGCGAGACGTGGGCGGAGGTCGACGTCATCGGGTTCTGCATCCCCGCCGACGCGCCCGTGGGGCCGGGCGACCGCTTCATCGCGCAGGAGCTCGCCGCGGCGCGGCGCACCCCCAAGGTGGCCGTGGTGACCAAGACCGACGCCGTGGACCGCGTCACGGTCGCCGACCGCCTGCTCGAGGTGGCCCGGCTCGGCGAGTCCACCGGGATCGACTGGGCGGAGGTCGTGCCGGTGTCGGCCGTGTCGGGCGACCAGGTGGGCCTGCTCGCGGACCTGCTGGTCGGGCTGCTGCCCGAGGGGCCGGCGCTGTACCCCGACGGCGAGCTCACCGACGAGCCGGAGCTCGTGATGTGCGCCGAGCTGATCCGCGAGGCCGCCCTCGAGGGGGTGCGCGACGAGCTGCCGCACTCGATCGCCGTCGTCGTCGACGAGATGATCCCGCGCGAGGGGCGGCCCGCCGACGACCCGCTCCTCGACGTGCACGCCTCGCTCTACGTCGAGCGCGACAGCCAGAAGGCGATCGTCATCGGGCACAAGGGATCCCGGCTCCGCGAGGTGGGCACGACCTCACGCCGGCACATCGAGGCGCTGCTCGGCACACGGGTGCACCTCGACCTGCGGGTCAAGGTGGCCAAGGACTGGCAGCAGGACCCCCGTCAGCTGCGCCGGCTCGGCTTCTAGGCCCGGTCCGGCTCGGGCCCCCGGGGCTCGGCCGCCCCGACGTGGCCGATCCGGCGGAACCCGGCGGACTCGTAGAGGCGGGCGACGTCGTCGTCGCCGGCGGAGAGCAGGGCGAGGGTGCAGCCACGGCGCTCGGCGTCGGCCACCAGGACCTCGAGCACGGCGGCGGCCGCGCCGCGCCGCCGGAACGCGGGCAGGGTCGCGACGCCGACCACCTCGGTGGTGGGGCCCACCGGCGTGTGCCAGCCGGTGGCGACGACGCCGTCGCCGGGGAGCTCGGCCACCGCGGCGACGGACCTGCCGGCCGCCAGGGTCGACCGCACGTGCTCGAGCAGCCCGGGCTCCGGCACGTGCGCGTCGCGCTCCGCCGACCCCGCCGGGCCGGTCGCCGTTCCGGGCGCCCCGAAGCCGAGGGACTGGACCGCCAGCGCGGCCGGGAGCTGCTCGTCGTCCGGGTCGAGCAGGCGCGCCGCCGTCCCTGCGGCCGCGCGGCCGGCGGCCGGCAGCGGCTGCACCAGGAGCGGGAACCGGCGCACCTCGTGGCCCTCGGCGAGCAGCACCGCCCCGAGCCCGGGGGCGAGCTCCTCGACCCACTCGAACGCCACCGCCTGGCCCGCCTCGCGCAGCACCTGCGCGGCGGCGCGGACGTCGGCGGCCGTCACGGAGCCCGGCGCGCGCAGGTCGAGGTCCGGCCGGGGCCGCACGTAGTAGGGCCACGGCGCGGTGGACACGAACGCGCGCAGCGGCCCCGCGTCGACCGGTCGCGCCGCAGCGCGGGGTGCGGCGTCGAGGTAGCCGTCGACCCGGCGCAGGAGGGCCTCGACGTCGGTCACGGCTCAGTCCCCGGAGGGCGGGGCGGTCCCCTCGGCCCGGTCCGCCGGTGCGACCTCCACGGGCTGCGCCCGGTCGCCGGAGCCCTGCGGCTCCTGCGCCTCCTCCTCGCGCGCCGCCTCGCTCGCGGTGGGAGTGTCCCCGGGCGCCACCGCCGCACCCTCGGGGGAGAGGGGCTTGCCGGCCGGGACGACCGTGCCGGGATCGCCGCTGAGCGCGTCGCCGGGCCGGGGCGGTCGCTCGCCCCGGGTGCGCGCCCGCAGCTCCGGCACGAGCTCGTGGCGCTGGCCGTACGTCTCGATCACCGCCATCACGGCAGCTGCCAGCGGGATGCCGATGATCGCGCCGATCGGCCCGAAGAACGCGAAGCCCACGAACACCGAGCCGAGCGCGATGGCGGGGTGGATGTCCATCGTCGCCCGGCTCACGCGCGGGGTGAACACGTAGTTCTCCACCTGCTGGTAGGCGGTGGCGAAGGCGATGATCCACACGACGTCGAGCGGCTCGGCGAAGGCCGCGAACAGCGCGGGGATGGCCACGCCGATGTAGGTGCCGATCGTGGGGATGAACTGGCTCACGATGCCGGCGAAGATGCCCATCGGCAGCCAGTAGGGCACCTGGATCAGGTAGAAGAAGCCGCAGTGGAAGAACGCCGAGATCGCCGCGAGGACGACCTTGGACACCACGAAGCCGCCGGTCTTCGTGACCGCGATGTCCCACACCGTGATGAAGACGCGCTGGGACCGCTCGGGCAGCCACGACCCGATCGCCCGGCGCAGGCGCGGCCCGTCGGCGGAGAAGTAGAACGCGAAGACCAGCACCGTGATGAAGTCGAAGACCACCCCGAAGGCGGCCCCGACGAACCCGAACACCCCGCCCGCCACGCTGCTGGCCCACTCGGCGACCTTCGCGGGCGTGATCTGCAGCTGGTCGAGGATGGTGGTGCTGTCGAGGTGGAGGTGGAACGTCGAGTTCAGCCAGGTGACCGTCTGCTCGACGTAGCCGGGCAGGCCCTTGATCAGCTCGGAGATCTGGGAGAAGAACAGGCTGCCGAACACGGCCATGAACGCGATCGAGGCGACGATGACGATCAGGCCGACGATGCCGGTGGCCAGGCCGCGGCGGATGCCCCGGTTGGCGAACCAGGCCACCGCCGGCTCCATCGCGATCGAGAGCAGCCACGCCAGGAGCAGCAGGAACAGGAACGACGCGAGCGTGGTGTAGATCCAGAGCACCGCCATGAAGGCCAGGAGCAGCAGCAGGACCGCCACCACCGCGCGGCGGAAGGACCGCGTCTCGAACCGGATCGTGGTGACGTGCGGCTCGGCGCGCAGCGCCCGCTCCTCCTCGTCGGTGACGAGGAAGGACAGCGAGGAGCTCTCCTCCGGCTTCTCGGCGTCCATGCTGCGGAGGCTACCCGCCGGGACGGGCCGGTCCCGCGCGCCACGTCCGCGTCGTCACCCCGGCGGGGCACAATGCAGCGTGAGCCTCTACCGGGACGAGGGCGTGGTGCTGCGCGCCCAGAAGCTGGGCGAGGCCGACCGCATCGTCACCCTGCTCACCCGCGACCACGGCCGGATCCGGGCGGTCGCCAAGGGCGTGCGGCGCACCACCTCGCGCATCGGGGCCCGGCTCGAGCCGTTCGGCCACGTCGACGTGCAGCTCTACACCGGTCGCACGCTCGACGGCGTCACCCAGGTGGAGACCCTGGCGTCCTACGGCGCCCGGCTCGTGCACGACTACGCCCGCTACACCGCGGGCCAGGCCATGCTCGAGACCGCCGAGCGGCTCACGCCGGAGGAGGGCGAGCCCGCGGTGCAGCAGTACCTCCTGCTGGTGGGGGGCCTGCGCGCGCTCGTGGCCGCCGAGCACGACGCCGGCCTCGTGCTCGACGCCTACCTCGTGCGCTCGCTGTCGGTCGCCGGCTGGGCGCCCAGCTTCGACGCCTGCGCCCGCTGCGGGCTGCCCGGCCCGCACCGGGCCTTCTCGGTGCCGGCCGGCGGGGCACTGTGCGCGGAGCACCGGGTGCCGGGATCGGCCGCCCCCGCGCCCGAGACGTTCCGGCTGCTCGGGTCGCTGCTCTCCGGCGACTGGGACGACGCGGACGCCAGCGACGACCGCGCCCGGCGCGAGGCGTCCGGCCTGGTCGCCGCCTACCTGTCGTGGCAGCTCGAGCGCGGGCTGCGCAGCCTGCCGCTGGTCGAGCGCGGCTGAGCCGCCCGCCGACGCCGCGCGCCGCGCGACCGGGCGCGGCGACGGGGGTGCCACGATGGGGCCCGTGGCCGGACGGATGAGGGGCTCGCGCCCGCGCGCGCAGGGTCGACCCCCGCTGCGCCCGCCCACCCCGCACCCCAGCGGGGCCCGGGCGCCGCAGATCGCGCCGGAGCTCGTGCCGCGCCACGTGGCGGTGGTGATGGACGGCAACGGCCGCTGGGCCAAGGACCGCGGCCTGCCCAGGACCGCGGGCCACGAGGCCGGCGAGGCGAGCCTGCTCGACTGCGTGCACGGGGCCATCGAGCTGGGGATCGGGTGGATCTCGGCCTACGCCTTCTCGACCGAGAACTGGAAGCGCTCGCCGGACGAGGTGCGCTTCCTCATGGGCTTCAACCGCGACGTCATCCGTCGCCGGCGCGACGAGATGCACGAGCTCGGCGTCCGCGTGCGCTGGGCCGGCCGCCGGCCGCGGCTGTGGAAGTCGGTCGTCGACGAGCTCGAGGAGGCCGAGCGGCTCACGGCGGCCAACACCACGCTCACGCTCACGATGTGCGTCAACTACGGCGGGCGGGCCGAGATCGCCGACGCCGCCCGGGCGATCGCCGCGGAGGCCGCGGCCGGGCGGCTCGACCCGTCGAAGGTGGACGAGCGCACCGTGTCGCGGCACCTCGACGAGCCGGACATGCCCGACGTCGACCTGTTCGTGCGCTCGTCGGGCGAGCAGCGCACCAGCAACTTCCTGCTCTGGCAGTCGGCCTACGCCGAGCTCGTCTTCGTGCCCACGCTGTGGCCGGACTTCGACCGACGGCACCTGTGGTGGGCCTGCGAGCAGTACGCCTCCCGCGACCGCCGGTACGGCGGCGCCGAGCCCAACCCGCTGCCGCCGGGGTGACCGGGGCCGTCAGGCCCGGCCGGCTGCGCGGCACTCGGCGCAGCGCCCGAAGATCTCCAGCGTGTGGCTGACCTCGTCGTACCCGTGCTGCTCGGCGGTGCGGTCGGCCCAGCGCTCCACGGCGGGGCCGTCGACCTCCACCGTGGCGCCGCACAGCCGGCAGACGAGGTGGTGGTGGTGCCGGCCGGCGCTGCAGCGCCGGTAGACCGTCTCGCCGTCGTCGCGCAGCAGCGTGTCGATCTCGCCGGAGGCGGCGAGGGTCGCGAGGCAGCGGTAGACCGTGCTCAGGCCCACGGCCTCCCCGCGGTCCACCAGCTCGTGATGGATCTCCTGCGCGGAGCGGAAGGCCTCGGCGTCGTCGACCACACGCCGCACCGCCGCCTGCTGGCGGGTGCTGCGGCGCGGGCTGGGGGGAGGGGGGCTCGCGGGCACGGTGACCTCCTCAGGCGAACGAGGTGACGACGTACATGAAGCCGACGCCCAGGACGGTCATCAGCAGCGTGAGGCGCGAGGGGTGGTGCGCGTGCGCCTCCGGGAGGATGTCCGCGGTGGCGAGGTAGATGAGCAGGCCGGTGAACCCGCCGAGGTAGATCGCCAGGAACGCGTCGGACGGGGCCAGCAGCGTGGCCACGAGCACGCCGGCGACGGGGGCCAGGGCGTCGAGCGCCAGCGCGATCCGGGCCCGTCCGCGGTCGTGCCCCGCGCGGCGCATGAGCGTGACGGTGTTGAGGCCGTCGGCGAAGTCGTGCGCCAGCACGGCGATCGCCACGCTCCACCCGACCGCGGTGCTCACCTGGAAGGCCAGCCCGATCCCGAGGCCGTCGAGGAACGAGTGGGTGATGAGCCCGGCGGCGCCCAGCGTGCCGCCGAGGGAGTGGCGGTGCTCGCCGTAGTCGCTGTCGACCGGCTCGTGCACGCCGGCCGCCCGCTCGATGATGTGCAGCAGGAGGAACCCGACGACGAGCGCGACCATCGCCCAGGGCACCCGGACGCCGCCCGCCGTGCCCCCGGCGCCGAGGTCGAAGATCTCCGGCAGCAGGTCGAAGGCGACCAGGCCGAGCAGCACGCCGGCGGACGCGCCGAGCACGAGGTGCATGCGGTCGCGGGCCCGCAGGGCGACCAGACCGCCGATGGTCGTCGAGACGACCGTGAAGAGCGCCAGCACGAGAGCCATGGCGGGAGTCTGCGCTTAACGAGAATGATTGTCAATTGCGTGAAGCCCCGCCGGGCGGCGTCAGAAGGCGCCGGCGAGCCGAGCCACGGCCGCGCCGAACACCGCCAGCACCGCGATGAGGCGCAGCAGCCGCCCGGACGGCGAGACCGCCGGCCACGACAGCAGCAGCAGCCAGGTGAGGAACACGGCCGGGACGAGCAGGAGGATGCCGGCCGCCGGGAACGGGAGGGCGAGGCCGGCCACGAGGAAGACCGCGAGCAGCGCGGGGACCAGCCAGGTGGGCATCCGGTGCAGCACCACCAGCGGGCCGGCACTCCAGCGCTCCAGGGCTCGCCGCCACGGGCTGCCGGCGGGCACCGGGGTGGCAGGGGCGGCGGGGTTGCGGTGGACCGTGCGTGCCGGGCGCTTCGCGGGTCGGCGGGCCGGGTGGCGCTTGCTCTGGGGCACGGCGGTCCTCGGGTGGGTCGGTCGGTCGGGTGGGCCGGGCCGGGCCGCACAGGGCGGGCACCGGCCGTCGCCCATCGTCGCATCCCCGCGGGACCGTACGGTGGGGGAGTGCTCGCGCTGACCCGCCACCGGCTGCCGCTGCCCGGCTTCGAGGGCGCCCCTGCGGCGCTCGAGGCGGCCCGCGACCTGCTGGCGGTGCTCGCCGCGCGCCCGGGGTACGTGCGGGGCTGGGTCGGCCGCGCCGTGGACGACCCCGACGTCCTCGTCGTGGCTCACGAGTGGGACGACGTCGGCTCTTACCGCCGGGCCCTGTCCGCCTACGACGTGAAGCTGCGCTCGCCGTTCCTTCAGACCGCCACAGACGAGCCGACCGCCTACGAGGTGCTCGTGGCGCGCACGCCGGACCACGTCGTCGAGGCGTCCTCCGCCCGGGCGGCCGACGCCGGCACGGTGGGGCTCGGCCACGCGGCCGCGGCCCACGTCCCGGTCTACGGAGGCGTGCCCCCGGCATGAGGTTCGTCGACCTCGCCGACGGCGGCCGGCGCCTGGCACCGCTCGTCGCCGCGGCGCTGACACCGGACGCGGTCGTCGTGAGCGCCGGCGACGGCGGCCTGGTCACCGGGCGCGCCGTCGCGCAGGCGCTCGGCATCGCGGTGGTGCCGCTGGTCACCACGCGCTCGGACGCGGGCGTCCGGGTCGAGCTGCCGCTGGACGTGGCCGGCCGTCGCGTGGTCGTCGTCGACGACGGCGTGGAGAGCGGCACGGCGGCGCGGGCGGTCGCGGCGGCCCTGCGCACCGCCGGGGCGAGCAGCCTCGTGCTCGCCGTCCCGGTGTGCCCGCAGGAGGCGGAGACCGACCTGCGGACCCGCTACGACGAGGTCGTCGCACTCGTGCGACCGCTCGAGCGCAGATCCCTGCAGTGGCACTACGACACGTTCGCGTAGCCTGAGCCTCCGCGCCCGCGGGCGCGCACGTCCCACTCGCCGACACACCAGCCGGACGGAGCCCCCATGGCACTCGATCGCGTCGACGCCGTCGTCAACCTCTCCAAGCGCCGCGGGTTCGTGTACCCGTGCAGCGAGATCTACGGCGGCACGCGGTCCGCCTGGGACTACGGCCCGCTCGGCGTCGAGCTGAAGGAGAACGTGCGCCGGCAGTGGTGGCGCGCGATGGTGCAGGGCCGCGAGGACGTCGTCGGCCTCGACTCCGCCGTGATCCTCTCGCCCCAGGTGTGGAAGGCCTCCGGCCACCTCGACGCGTTCGTGGACCCGCTCACCGAGTGCCTGTCGTGCCACCGCCGGTTCCGCGAGGACCACCTCATCGAGGCCTACGAGGAGAAGCACGGCAGGGCGCCCGAGGGCGGCCTGGCCGGCATCAACTGCCCGCACTGCGGCACCAAGGGCCAGTTCACCGAGCCGCGCAACTTCAACGGCCTGCTCTCGACCAGCCTCGGCCCGGTGCAGGACGAGGCGTCCATCCACTACCTGCGGCCGGAGACGGCGCAGGGCATCTTCATCAACTTCGCCAACGTCGCGGGCACGGCGCGCAAGAAGCCCCCGTTCGGCATCGGCCAGGTGGGCAAGTCGTTCCGCAACGAGATCACGCCGGGCAACTTCATCTTCCGCACCCGCGAGTTCGAGCAGATGGAGATGGAGTTCTTCGTCAAGCCCGGCACCGACGAGGAGTGGCACGAGTACTGGCTCCAGGAACGCTGGAACTGGTACGTCGACCTCGGCCTGTCCACGGACAACCTCCGCTTCTACGAGCACCCGAAGGAGAAGCTGTCGCACTACTCGAAGCGCACCGTCGACATCGAGTACCGCTTCCGCTTCGGCGGCTCGGAGTTCGCCGAGCTCGAGGGCATCGCCAACCGCACCGACTTCGACCTCAAGACCCACAGCGAGCACTCCGGCGTCGACCTGTCGTACTTCGACCAGGAGGCGGGCGAGCGCTGGTTCCCCTACGTCATCGAGCCCGCAGCGGGCCTCACCCGGGCGGTGCTCGCGTTCCTGCTCGAGGCCTACGACGAGGACGAGGCGCCCAACGCCAAGGGCGGTGTCGACAAGCGCACGGTGATGCGCTTCGACAAGCGGCTGGCCCCCACCAAGGTGGCCGTGCTGCCGCTCTCGCGCAACGCGGACCTCACGCCGAAGGCCAAGGACCTCGCCGCCGAGCTGCGCCGCACGTGGAGCGTGGAGTTCGACGACGCCGGTGCCATCGGCCGCAGGTACCGCCGCCAGGACGAGGTGGGCACGCCCTACTGCGTCACGGTCGACTTCGACACCCTCGAGGACCAGGCCGTGACCGTGCGGGACCGCGACACGATGGCGCAGGAGCGGGTCGGCCTCGACGCGCTGCCCGGCTGGCTGGCCCAGCGGCTGCCCGGCTGCTGACCCGCCGCCCGCGCCGAGCGGCCGGCCGGCGCCGCGGCGGCCCGGCATGACACCTGTCACGCCGAGGTCCGGATGCCTGGCACTGGGGGCCGCCGGGCACGCCGCGGCAGGCTGGCGGCATGACTCCAGCAGAGGCCCGGCCGGTGCCCGGCGCGGGCCCGGTGCCCGGCGACGCCGTACGACTGGCCGGCGTGCACAAGCGCTACGGCGACACCCACGCGGTGGCCGGCGTCGACCTGTCCATCCGTCGCGGCGAAGTCGTCGCGCTGCTCGGCCCGAACGGCGCCGGCAAGTCCACGAGCATCGACATGATGCTCGGGCTCGTCGACGCCGACGAGGGACGCGTCGAGGTGTTCGGCTCGTCCGCGCGCGACGCGGTCGCCCGCGGCCAGGTCGGCGCGATGCTCCAGACCGGGGGGCTCGTGCAGAACCTCACCGTGCGCGAGCTGGTCACGATGATGGCCTCGCTCTACCCGAGCCCCCTCGACGTCGACGACGTGCTGCGCCGCACCGGCACCGCGGCGGTGGCCGACCGCCAGGCGTCGAAGCTGTCCGGCGGCCAGACCCAGCGGGTGCGCTTCGCGATCGCGCTCGTGAGCGACCCGGACCTGCTCGTGCTCGACGAGCCCACGGTGGCGCTCGACGTCGAGGGACGGCACGAGTTCTGGTCGGCGATGCGGGAGTACGCCGGCGCCGGCCGCACCGTGCTGTTCGCGACGCACTACCTCGAGGAGGCCGACGCCTTCGCCGACCGCATCGTGCTGATGGCGGCGGGGCGCGTCGTCGCCGACGGGCCGGCGACGGAGATCAAGGCGGTGGTCGGCCTGCGCACGCTGCGGGCCACGCTGCCGGGCGTCCCCGAGGAGCACCTCGCGGCGCTGCCCGGCGTGCAGTCGGTGCTGCGCCAGGGCGAGGCCGTGACGCTCACGTGCACGAGCTCCGACGACGCCGTCCGGGCGCTGCTGCCGGCCTACCCGCAGGCACGCGACATCGAGATCTCGGGCGCCGGGCTCGACCAGGCGTTCCGGCTGCTGACCGGAATCGACGAGAAGGTGGGGGGCGCGGCATGAGCTCGACGACGTACGTGCGCTACGAGCTGGTGCGCATGCTGCGCAACCGGCGGTTCCTCGTCTTCTCGCTCGCCTTCCCGCTCATCCTGTTCCTGGTGACGGCGGGGGCGAACCGCGACGTCACCGACTTCGCGGGCAGCGGCATCTCGTTCGCCCTCTACTTCATGGTCGGCATGGTCTCCTGGGGCGCGATGTCGGCGGTGATGGCCGGCGGGGCGCGCATCGCGCTCGAGCGCTCCGTGGGGTGGATCCGCCAGCTGCGCGTCACCCCGCTGCCGGTGCGCACGTACTTCTCCGCCAAGGTCCTCAGCGGTTACGCGACCGCGGCGATCACCATGGCGGTGCTGTACGCCGCGGGCCTCGCGCTCGGCGTGCGCATGCCGTGGGACGGCTGGGTCCGGATGACGCTGCTCATCCTGGTGGGCCTGATCCCCTTCGCGGTGCTCGGCATCCTGCTCGGCCACCTCGTCTCGACCGACGCGATGGGCCCGGCGCTGGGCGGCATCACGGCGCTGTTCGCGCTCCTGGGCGGCTCCTGGGGGCCGATCGCGGGGGACTCCGGCGTCCTGCACGACCTGGTGGAGCTGCTGCCGTCGTACTGGCTCACCCAGGCGGCGCACTCGGCATTCACCGGCGACTCGTGGCCGCTCAAGGCCTGGCTGGTCATCGCGGTGTGGACGGCGGTGCTCGCCCGGCTGGCCCGCTGGGCCTACCGTCGCGACACGGGACGATGACCGTCCCGGTGGCCCGAGGTCCGGAGGAGGTGCGCGCGGTGCCCGACGACGTCGTGACCGCGCCGCCGGACGCCCTGGCCGACGCGGAACGCGAGTGGCGGGCGCGCCGGTGGCGCTACGCCGTCCCCTTCGCCGGGGTGTGGCTCGTCGTGCTGCTCGGGCCGGCCGGCGACGTCGTGGACCGCTCCGGCTCGCCCGTCGGCACCGTGGTGGGCCTCGGCCTGCTCGTCGCGTTCGCCGTGCTCTACCTCGTGCTCGTGGTGCTCGCGTGGGACCGCAGCCCGGCTGGGCGTCGTCGTGCGGGCGCACTGGCCGTGGTGCTGCTGGCGCTGGCGCTCGCCGTGCTGCCGTTCGCCGGCCCGTCGGGGCTGACGACGTTCATCTTCGTGGCGGTCGTCGTGCAGCTCGTGCTGCCGTGGCGCTGGGCGATCCTCGCGACGGTGGCCCTCGTGGCGCTCGAGGCGCTCGTCAGCCGCGCGGCCGGGTGGCCGGACTGGGGCAGCTACGCGTTCTCCATCGTCGCCGCCGGGATGGCGATGTTCGGCGTCGCACGCATGGCCGAGCGCAACCGCGCCCTCGTGGAGGCGCACGAGGAGCGCGCGGCCTACGCCGTCCTCGCCGAGCGCGAGCGGTTCGCTCGGGACCTGCACGACATCCTGGGCCACAGCCTCACCGTGATCGCGGTGAAGTCCGAGCTGGCGGGCAAGCTCGTCGGGCTCGACCCGGAGCGGGCCAGGCGCGAGGTCGAGGACATCGAGCGGCTCGCGCGCGTGGCGCTCGCCGACGTGCGTGCCACCGTGGGCAACTACCGCGAGGTGTCGCTGGCCGCGGAGCTCGCCTCGGCGCGCAGCGCGCTGGAGGCGGCCGGGGTCGACCCCGACCTCCCGTCGGCGGTCGACGCCGTGCCAGGCGACCTGCGCGAGCTGTTCGCCTACGTCGTGCGCGAGGGGGTCACCAACGTCGTGCGCCACAGCGGCGCCGGCACGTGCACCGTCCGCCTCGGCCCGGCCTCGGTCGAGGTGCTCGACGACGGGCGCGGGGGCGGCCCGACGCACGACGGTCACGGGCTCGCCGGCCTGCGCAGCCGGGCCGCGGCGGCGGGTGCGGTCATCGAGGCAGGGCCACTGCCCACGGGCGGTTTCCGCCTCGCCGCCCACCGGGGGGCGGCGTCGTGATCCGCGTCCTCCTCGCCGACGACCAGCACCTCGTGCGCGGTGCGCTCGCGGCGCTGCTCTCCCTCGAGCCGGACCTCGAGGTGGTCTCCGAGCAGGGCCGTGGTGACACCGTGCTCGAGGCCGTGCTGGCCTCGCGCGCCGACGTCGCGCTGCTCGACGTCGAGATGCCGGGCCTCGACGGGATCGAGACGGCAGCGGTGCTGCGCGAGGGCGCGCCGCAGTGCGCGGTGCTCGTGCTCACCACCTTCGGGCGCCCCGGCTACCTGCGCCGCGCGATGGAGGCGGGCGCGCGCGGGTTCCTGGTGAAGGACGCCCCGGCCGCGCAGCTCGCCGACGCCATCCGCCGCGTGGCGGCGGGGGAGCGGGTGGTCGACCCCGCGCTGGCCGCCGAGAGCCTGGCGATGGGCGAGAGCCCGCTGACCGAGCGCGAGCGCGAGGTGCTCGTCGCGGCGAGCGACGGCGGCACGGTGGCGGACCTGGCGCGGGGGTTGCACCTGTCCGAGGGCACCGTGCGCAACTACCTGTCGGCGGCGATCAGCAAGACCGGGACGCGGACCCGGGCCGAGGCGGTCCGGGTGGCCCAGGACCGCGGCTGGCTCTAGCCCACCGTCTGCGAGCCGGGCGGCCCGGCCCCGAGTCGGGCGCGCCAGCGCTCGCGCCGGGCGGCCTCGCCCGCGAACCGCGCGCTCGCCCGCTCCATCTTGGCCGGGCTGTAGAAGCGGCGGGCCCAGAAGGAGTCGGGCTTCGCGAGCCGGATCGCCCCCACCAGAGACAGGATCGTCATGGCCAGCCCCACCAGGCCGGTGACGAGCTTGCCCTTGAGCAGGCAGATCAGGGTGTAGCCCACGTGGACGACCACGAGGACGCTGACGGACACCCAGCCGAGGTTGGTCGTCGAGCTGTCGATGCCGAGGGGCGCGGAGCCCACGAGCAGGAGGATGCCGACGACGACGGCGATCATCACCGCGTCGATCGACTTGCGGCCCTCCGGCGTCCAGTACACGTCCTCGAGGTGCAGCCACAGGGCGAACTCGTCGAGGGCGAGGGCCGCGCCGACGCCGAACAGCGCCGCGAGGACCTCCTGCCACGGGGGCTGTGGCGAGTACCGGAACGACAGCAGCCCGGTGGTGAGCACCAGCAGGATCCCCCACACCTGGTGGTGCACGTGCACCCCGCCGATGTGGATGTCGCCGATGAGGCCCCCGCCCTCTCCGTCGGCCGGCTCCGGCTGCGGACCTGCGGCCCGGGCGCGGATCCGCAGCGTGACCCACCGGGTGACCGTGTAGGTCACCAGGAACCCGAGCAGCATCCACAGCGCCGGCGAGCGGCCGGACGCGACGACGTTGTCCTGGTACCAGTCCGACACGGGGGGACCCTAGCCACGGGGCGCGGGTCTCGCGCGGGGACGGCCGTCCGGTCGCCGTCGCCAGGTGCCTGCGTCGATGCACGACAATGGGCCCATGACCTCTCCCGGCCACGAGCTGCTCCGGCGCGGCGGCGTCCCGGTGGTGCTCGCCCCGATGGCCGGCATCACCAACCGCGCCTTCCGCCGGCTGGCCCGCGAGCAGGCGCGCAGCGCCACCTCCGGATCGGCCACTGGCATCTACGTCACCGAGATGATCACCTCGCGCGCCCTGGTCGAGCGCAACGACGAGACCATGGCGATGATCGCCACCGACCCCGACGAGTCGCCGCGCAGCGTCCAGCTCTACGGGGTCGACCCGGCCACCGTGGGGGCGGCGGTGCGCCTGCTCGTGGCCGAGGACCGTGCGGACCACGTCGACCTGAACTTCGGCTGCCCGGTCGCCAAGGTCACCCGCAAGGGCGGCGGCAGCGCCCTGCCGTGGAAGCGCGGGCTGTTCCGGGCGATCGTGCGCGAGGCGGTCCGCACCGCGGACGACACGGCGCGGGCCGTGGGTCGCGAACCGGTGCCGGTCACCGTCAAGATGCGCACCGGCGTCGACCCCGAGCACCTCACCTACCTCGAGGCCGGTCGCGCCGCCGCCGAGGAGGGGGCCGCCTGGGTGGCGCTGCACGGCCGGACCGCGAGCCAGCTCTACGGCGGCACGGCGGACTGGACGGCGATCGCGCGGCTGGTCGAGGAGCTCGCGCCCTACGGGGTGCCGGTGCTCGGCAACGGCGACATCTGGACCCACCGCGACGCGCGCCGCATGGTGGAGCAGACCGGCGCGGACGGCGTCGTCGTCGGCCGCGGGTGCCTGGGCCGGCCGTGGCTGTTCGGCCAGCTCGCCGCGGACTTCTCCGGCCTCCCTGTCCCCGCCGACCCCGGGCTGCGCACCGTGGCCGAGGTGATGCACCATCACGCGGCGCTGCTCGCGGAGGTGCTCGGGCCCGAGCGCGGCCCGCGCGACTTCCGCAAGCACATCGCCTGGTACCTCAAGGGGTTCGCCGTCCGCCGCGAGCTGCGCCAGGGCCTGGCCATGGCGAGCAGCCTCGAGGAGATCGACGGGTACCTCGCCGAGCTCGACCTCGACCAGCCCTGGCCCGGCGAGGTGTCCGAGGGCCCGCGCGGGCGCACGCAGCCCGGCAAGCGGGTGGCCCTGCCGGACGGCTGGCTCGACGACCCCGACGACCTCGACGGGTTCCTCGCCGACATCAGCGCCGCTGAGCTCTCCGTCTCCGGCGGCTGAGCGGTCGTCGCCGGCAGGCCGGCGTCAGGACGGCGCCGGGGCGGGGAACGCCGGAGCGCAGATGCGGCAGCATGGGTCCATGCGCGGGGGACAGGACGCGCGGCGGTCCGGGGTTCACCAGGTCGTCGGTCCTATGGGTTGGCGCGGGCGTGCGGCATCCGCCGTCGTGGGATGCCTGTTCCTCCTGTCGGCGTACGTCCTCATCGTGCTGCCGCCGAGACAGGTGCTGCTGGGGTGGGTGGCAGCGACGCTCGGCGGCCTGGCACTGCTGCTGCCGCTGATCACTCCGCGGTTCACCCTGGCCGGGTCGGTACTGGTCCGGACCTGGCCGACGAGGGTCCGCTGCGATCTCGACCGGCTCGCGTCCGTGCAGGTGTCGCCGACATTCTCCCAGGGTCGGACGGCGGGCACGGTCCTCCTGCTGACGGATCTCGACGGCGGACGGGTGATGCTCAGGACTCCGGGCGGAGACGCCACCGACCCGCTCGTCATGGCTGTCGCCCGTCTGCTGGGCGACGTGGGTGCCGAGCTGACGGACGTGGAGCGGGACCGGCTGGCAGCGGTCGCCGGAGCCCGAGCAGTCGGCTCGACCGTCGGCTACCGGGGTGTGGCCATCGCCTTCGTCGTGCTGGTCGTGCTCGCCGGAGGCTCGGGGGAGACCACGTATCTGGACTGGGTCCTTCAGCACGACGGCGTGCCCTCGTCCGCCGTGGTGACCTCCGACTCCACGCACTCGACTGCACGAGGAGCGCAGACCTCCTACGTCTGCCTCGCCCTGGCCCAGGACGGCTCGGGCGGCGCCGAGGGGTCCTCGCCGGCCGCCCGGTGCGTCGACCTCGGTGGCGTCGCCGACCTCCCCGTCGGCGACGTGGTCGAGGTCCGTGTCGATGCCGCGGATCCCGGCCGCGTGGCGATCGAGGGCCTCCACCCCAGGGACCTGGGAGGCTTCCTCTTCGTCTCGGCCGGTGCCGTCGCCGCGGGTGGCTTCGTCCGCACCCTGCGCCGGCGGCGCCGGCGGAACCGTGACGCGGCGCCCCGGCCCAGGACGGGTGCCTGATCAGGCCGAGGCTTCCTCGGGCTCGGCGCCCTCGCGCTCCGGGAGAGGCGCGGCGAGGCGGTCGCGCAGGTCGGTGGCGCCGGTGCGCTGCTGGAGCACGATCTCGAGGAGCGCGATGACGCCCTCGACGAAGGTGTCGGTGTCGTGGTCCCACTCGTCCATGCGCCGGCCGAGGAACAGCCCGTCCATGAACGCGAGCACCAGCTGGGCGAGCTCGCGACCGACGTCGGGGTCCGCCGCCCGCTGCTCGTCGGTGAGAGTGCTCGTCCACCACGCGGCCAGCTGGTCCTCGGAGGCGCGCCGGATCGAGAGGAACCGGCTGCGCACGGAGGTCTCGCCGTCGTGGTGGTCGAGCGTCGCGAGCATCCCGATCCGCAGGAAGTCCGGCGCGTCGACGTCGAGCGCGTGCGCCGCCCGGCGCAGCACGCGCCGCAGCGTGCGCACCCGGTTGCGCGAGTCCGACGGCGTCCACCGTCCCTGGTTCTGGCGCCACTGCCGGAAGCTGCGGTCGACGACCTCGGAGATGAGCTCGTCCTTGTCGCTGAAGAACCAGTAGAGCGAGCTCACGGGCAGGCCCGAGCGGTCGCAGATGGCGGAGATCGTGGCGCCGATGTAGCCGCGCTCGGCGGCGATCTGCGACGTGGCGGCGAGCAGCCGGTCGCGGGAGTCCGCGGGCAGCTCGCGCGTGGCGGACTGGTGCCGGTGGCCGGTGGGCGTGCGCCGGGACCGCCGCCCGGGCGGGCTCTGGCTGTAGACGGCCAGAGCCGCGCCGACGTCGTCGGCCAGCCGGCCGAAGTCCCACTCGCGGCCGGCCTGGTCGGCCCGGAACAGCCCGTCGGTGCAGGCGGTCAGCAGCTGCGCGAGATGCAGGACGAGGTCGGGACGGCGGCTGCGCAGCGTGGCCGGCAGCTGCTCGCCCACCCAGGCGAGGGTGCGCGCCTGCGCCTGCGCCCTCACCTCGAGGTAGCGGTCGCGGCCGGCGATCGGCTGCGGCGGGTCGATCAGGCCGAGCATGAGCCCGATGCGCCAGAACTCCGGCTGGGCGGCGAGGCGCTCGTGGTTGAGCCGCGGGCGGCGGCGCAGCCGCTCGAGCGGCTCGAGGCCGGCCTCCTCCTGGGGCCAGGTCAGCGAGGAGACCAGCCAGCGCTCGTAGCTGTACTCCAGCGTCTCGGCCACCAGCGCGTCCTTGTTGCGGAAGTGCCAGTAGACCGAGGACGCCGGCAGACCCGTGCGCTCGGTCACCGATGCGACGGTCATGCCGTCGTAGCCGCGCTCCGCGGCGATCTCGAGCGCCGCCTCCAGGATCCGCTGGCGGGACTCGGCCCCCTGACGATGCCTGCGCTCGGTCTTCGGCGGCACCTGGCACGGCTCCTCGTGGCACGGGCCGACCCTCCGGCAGGGTCGGGGACGGGTCCGAGGCTACGTCCCTCGTAGGGCCGCCACCAGCGGAACGCGCCCATTCACCGGAGCGAGCGGTCCATCGAGGACGTCGGCCGCGGCGTCGGCCGTCGACACCCCCGTCCGGGAGCGTGTCCGCTGGTGGCACGGATCACGTGCCACCAGGTGAAGCGGCCAGGAAACGGAAGCGGTTGCATCACTAGCGTCGTGACGAAGGACGCGGCCACGCAGCCGCGCCGCCGCCACGAGGACGCCCGGAGGCACTCATGCCCGGCACGCAGTACGTCTACGACTTCTCCGAGGGCTCGAAGGACATGAAGGACCTCCTCGGCGGCAAGGGCGCGAACCTCGCCGAGATGACCCGCCTCGGGCTGCCGGTGCCGCCGGGCTTCACGATCACCACGGACGCCTGCCGTGCCTACCTCGCCAACGGCAAGGAGCCGGCTGACCTGCGGGTGCAGGTCACCAAGTCGCTGCGCCACCTCGAGGACGCCGTCGACCGTCGCCTCGGCGACCGTCACGACCCGCTGCTGGTGAGCGTGCGGTCCGGCGCCAAGTTCTCGATGCCCGGCATGATGGACACGGTCCTCAACATCGGGCTCAACGACGCCTCGGTGATCGGCCTGGCGGAGGCCTCGGGCAGCGACCGCTTCGCGTGGGACTCCTACCGCCGGCTCATCCAGATGTTCGGCAAGACCGTGCTCGGCGTCGAGGGCGACCTGTTCTCCGACGCGCTCGACAAGGCCAAGGCCGCCCGCGGCGTCGTGTCCGACGTGGACCTCGACGTCACCGACCTCATGGCGCTCGTGCAGCGGTTCAAGGACATCGTGCGCGACGAGACCGGGCGCGACTTCCCGCAGCACCCGCGCGAGCAGCTCGACGAGGCGATCCGCGCGGTGTTCGACTCGTGGAACACCGACCGTGCCCGCATCTACCGGCGCCGCGAGCGGATCCCGCACGACCTCGGCACCGCGGTGAACATCTGCACCATGGTGTTCGGCAACCTCGGCGAGACCAGCGGCACCGGGGTCGCGTTCACCCGCGACCCCTCCACCGGCGCGCCCGGCGTCTACGGCGACTACCTCGTCAACGCCCAGGGCGAGGACGTCGTGGCCGGCATCCGCAACACGCTCAGCCTCGACGACCTGGGCGAGCTCGACCCCGCGGCCCACGCCGAGCTGATGACCGTGATGCGCCGGCTCGAGACCCACTACCGCGACCTGTGCGACATCGAGTTCACGATCGAGCGCGGCAAGCTGTGGATGCTGCAGACCCGCGTCGGCAAGCGCACGGCCGCGGCGGCCTTCCGCATCGCGACCCAGCTCGTCGACGAGCACCTCATCACCGAGGACGAGGCGCTCGAGCGGGTGACCGGCGCACAGCTCGCGCAGCTGATGTTCCCGCAGTTCGACTCGGGCACCCCGCGCACGCTGGTGGCCAAGGGCATGGCCGCCTCGCCCGGCGCGGCGGTGGGCAGGGCCGTGTTCGACTCCGCGACCGCGGTCGCCTGGGCCGCGCGCGGCGAGGACGTCATCCTCGTGCGCAAGGAGACCAACCCCGACGACCTCGAGGGCATGATCGCCTCCGCCGGCATCCTCACCTCGCGCGGCGGCAAGACCAGCCACGCGGCGGTCGTCGCGCGCGGCATGGGCAAGACCGCCGTCTGCGGCGCCGAGGAGATCGACGTCGACGCCGCGGCCAAGATGGCCCGCATCGACGACGTCACCCTGCTCGAGGGCGACGTCGTGTCCATCGACGGATCCACGGGCGAGGTCTTCCTGGGCGAGGTGCCGGTGCGCCCGTCGCCGGTCGTGACCTACCTCGAGCACGGCGTCGACCACGCGGTGGCCGACGCCGACCCGGAGACCGAGCAGCTCGTGCGCTCGGTCGACCGCCTGCTGAAGCACGCGGACGACACGCGTCGCCTGCTGGTCCGTGCGAACGCCGACACCGCCGAGGACGCGCTGCGCGCCCGGCACCTCGGCGCCCAGGGGATCGGGCTGACCCGCACCGAGCACATGTTCCTCGGCGACCGCCGGGTGCTCATCGAGCGGGTGATCCTGTCCGAGTCCGGCGAGGACCGCGACTTCGCCCTGGCCGCCCTGCTCCCGTTGCAGCGCAAGGACTTCTACGAGCTGCTCGAGGCGATGGACGGACTTCCGGTCACGATCCGCCTGCTCGACCCGCCCCTGCACGAGTTCCTGCCGAACTACACGGAGCTGTCCGTGCGGGTGGCGGTGGCGCACGCGGAGGGCAAGCCGGACACCAAGGAGCTCGCCCTGCTGGCCGCGGTCGAGCGGCTGCACGAGTCCAACCCGATGCTCGGCCTGCGCGGCGTGCGGCTCGGGCTCGTCGTCCCGGGTCTGTTCGGGCTCCAGGTGCGCGCGATCGCCGAGGCCGCGGCCCAGCGGATCAAGGACGGCGGCGATCCCCGCGTCGAGATCATGGTGCCGCTCGTCGGCTCGGTGATGGAGCTGCACCTCGTCGCGGACGAGACCGACGGCATCGTGCACGAGATCGCCGCACGCGAGGGCGTCGACCTGCACATCCCGGTGGGCACGATGATCGAGCTGCCGCGGGCCGCCCTGACCGCCCACCGCATCGCGGAGGTCGCGGAGTTCTTCTCCTTCGGCACCAACGACCTCACCCAGACCACGTGGGGCTTCTCGCGCGACGACGTCGAGGCCGAGTTCTTCGCGGCCTACCTCGACAAGGGCGTGTTCACGGTGTCGCCGTTCGAGTCCCTCGACGAGGACGGGGTCGGCCGGCTCGTGGAGATCGCCGCACAGGAGGGCCGGCGCACCCGGCCCGACCTCAAGCTCGGCGTCTGCGGCGAGCACGGCGGCGACCCGGAGTCGGTGCACTTCTTCCACCGGGTGGGGCTCGACTACGTCTCCTGCTCGCCGTTCCGCGTCCCTGTGGCACGGCTCGAGGCCGGTCGGGCGGCGCTGGAGGCCGCGGGCTCCGACACGCGCTGAGCGGGCGCCGGCGCACGGCATGACGACGGGGGCGGGCCCTGCGGGAGGGGTCCGCCCCCGTCGTGCGCCCCGGCCGCCGGGGGGAGAGGACGGCCGTGGGGCGGGCGACCGCTGCGCGGGGGGACGCGCGGTCGCGGACGGTCCGACCGGTCAGCCGCCGGTGGACGAGTTCGACGGCAGGGAGCCGCCGGGGACGCCGGTGCCCGGCCCGTCGCCGTCGTGCGGGTCGGGGTCCGTGCCGGTGCCGCCGCCCATGTGGCCGGCACCGGGGCCGGACTGGGTGCCGGTCACCGAGAAGTCGGAACCGACCTGCACGATGAGGTGCTCACCGGCCGTCGTGACGACGTGCGCCTCGTACACGCCCTCCGAGTCGGTCTCGACCCGCTCGATGGTGGCGTTCGGGTAGGCCGCAAGGGCCGCCGCCGTGACCTTCGTCGCCGTGTCGCCGGTGAGCAGCGTCTCGTCGGGCCGCTGCGGCTGCGACGGGTCGATCGCGGATCCCTGGGCGGGTGCGGAGCCGGTCGAGGTGCTGCCCGCGCCGGCGGTCGACCCGTCCGAGGACGAGCCGTCCGACGACGAGCCGACGGCGCCGGTCTCGCCGGACGCCTCCGTGGAGCTGGCGGAGCTGCTCGTCGAGGGGCTCGGGGAGGTGGTGGCCGCGTTGGCGGTGAGCGTGCCGGCGAGGACCATGCCGGCGGCGAGGCCGCCGGCTGCGAGCGCCGCTCCGGCGCCCCAACGGCGGGCGGAGCGGGCGGTCTCCGCACGGGTGCTGTCGTCGATCATGGGGACTCCTCGTGCTGTGGGGGATCGCTCCCCGGGTTGGTGGGGTGCGACCACCGTGGGCGCGACAGGTGTGAGCGACCTGTCACGTCCGGGGTGCGGGACCTGAGCGGACCATCTGACCGCTGTGCCGACCGGCTGCTGGGCAGAGGTGTCCGCCGGGGTGTTGGGCTCGCACCGTCGCATCGGCGACACTGGTGCGGTGACCGCGACCGTCGACGCCGAGCCCGCGGCTCGCGCCGGTCGCCGCCCGAAGCCGGTGCGGCGCGCGCTTGCGTGGGTGCTGGCCCTCGGCCTCGCTCTCGTGCTCGTGGTGCCGCTGCTCGCGGTGGCGCTCGTCGTCGCGACCTCCCGCGACGACGACCGCACCCCCACGGATGTCGTGGTGGTGCTCGGGGCGTCGCAGTTCAACGGCCGCCCGAGCCCTGTGCTCGAGGCGCGGCTGCGCCACGCCCGGGACCTTCTCGGCGACGGCGTGGCGCCGCGCATCGTCACGGTGGGCGGCAACCAGCCCGGCGACGTGACCACCGAGGCGCAGGCCGGCAAGCAGTGGCTGGTGGACTCCGGGGCGCCGTCGTCCGCGGTCACCGCAGTGCCCACCGGGCACGACACGCTGCAGAGCCTCACCGCGGTCGCCGGCCTCATGCGCTCCCACGGCTGGTCGAGCGCCACGATCGTCACCGACCCCGCGCACCTCGCCCGGAGCCTGGCGATGGCGCGGGCGCTGGGCATCCGAGCGCACGGGTCGGCCACCAGCGAGGGGGCCGGATCGTCGCTGACCCTGGACTACGTGGGCCGCGAGACGCTCGGGCTGCTGTGGTTCTGGGCCGCCGAGCGCCGCGACGTCCCGCAGGTCGTGCCGGCCTGACACCGCGCGGGCGTCCCGCCGGTCGCTAGGGTCGCCGTGATGGACCAGCCACCGGCGCACGACGACGACCGTCCCTCGGCGGGGTACGCGCCGCCGGACGAGGCGCGCTGGGTCGCCGAGCCGCCCAAGCGCTCGGGGCGCACGGCGTTCGCGCGCGACCGCGCCCGCGTGCTGCACTCGGCCGCTCTGCGCCGCCTCGCGGCCAAGACCCAGGTGATCCTCGCGGGGGAGAGCGACTTCCTGCGCACCCGGCTCACGCACTCGCTGGAGTGCGCCCAGGTGGGCCGCGAGCTCGGCGCGGCGCTCGGGTGCGACCCGGACCTGGTGGAGACCGCGTGCCTGGCGCACGACCTGGGTCACCCCCCGTTCGGCCACAACGGCGAGGATGCCCTCGACGAGGTCGCCGCGGGGATCGGCGGCTTCGAGGGCAACGCGCAGTCGTTGCGCATCCTCACCCGGCTCGAGGCGAAGACGTTCAGCCCGCACGACGGCCCGCGGCCCGACGGCCCAGTGGGTCTCAACCTCACCCGCGCCTCGCTCGACGCGGCGTCGAAGTACCCCTGGCGGCGCCGGCCGGGGGAGCGCAAGTTCGGCGCCTACGCGGAGGACGCCGAGGTGCTCGACTGGGTGCGCGAGGGCGCGCCGCCCGGGCGCGCCTGCTTCGAGGCACAGGTGATGGACTGGTCCGACGACGTCGCGTACTCGGTGCACGACGTCGAGGACGCCGTGGTGGCCGGCCACCTCGACATCCGCGCGCTGACCGGTGCCGGGCACCCGCTCGACCCCGAGGGCCTGCTCGACGTCGCCGCGGGCTACGCCCCCGGCGTCGACCCGGCCGAGCTCGGCGCGGCGGTGGAGCGGCTGACGGCGCTGACGTTCTGGCCGTCGTCGTACGACGGGACGCTGCGCGACCTGGCGACCCTGAAGAACCTCACGTCGCAGCTGATCGGGCGCTTCGCCGGCGCGGCCGAGTCCGCCACCCGGGCGGCCCACGGCGGTGGCAGGCTCACGCGCTACGCCGCGGACCTCGTGGTGCCCCACGAGCAGCGACTCGAGGTGGCGGTGCTCAAGGCGGTGGCCAACCGCTGGGTGATGCGACGCGAGGGAGCGGAGTCGGTCTACGCCGGCCAGCGCGACGTGGTGCGCGAGCTCGTCGCGGCCCTGCGCCTGGCCGGCGCCGACGCGCTCGATCCCGTGCTGCGCACCGCCTACGAGGCCGCGCCGGACGACGCCGGCCGGCTCCGCGTGGTGGTGGACCAGGTGGCCAGCCTCACCGACCGCAGCGCGCTCGCCTGGCACGCCCGGCTCTGCCGCTGACGCCGCGCCCGGCGAGGCCCTCGCGCCGGCGGCGACGACGTCGGGGACGCAGCGTCCCGCGTCCCGCGATGTCGGCGGCCGTCGCTAGGTTCGCGGGCATGCAGTTCCGTGCCGAGGACCGGGTCGACCCGCCGTTCGCCGCCGACGAGGCGGCCACCCTGCTGGGCTTCCTGCGCTACCAGCGCGACACGTTGCGCTGGAAGTGCTCCGGGCTCACCCGCGAGCAGCTCTCCACGCCGCTGCCGCCCACCTCCATGACGCTGGGCGGCCTGCTCAAGCACCTCGCGGTCGTCGAAGCGGGCTGGCTCAACCTCACCTTCGCGGGCGGCGTCGCACGGCCGTCGTGGCTCGGGGAGATGGACCCGGACGACCCGTCGTGGTCGTTCACCACCGCGATCGGCGCCGAGCCGGAGCAGCTGGTCGCCTGGCTCGACGAGTCGGTGGCGGTGTCGGACGCCGTCATCGCCGAGGCGCTCGCCGGCCCGGACGGGCTGTCGACCCTGTCTCAGGGGGAGGAGGACGGCGGGCGCGTGTCGCTGCGCTGGATCCTGTGCCACCTCGTCGAGGAGTACGCCCGGCACAACGGCCACGCGGACCTGCTCCGCGAGTCGATCGACGGGCTCACCGGCGAGTAGCGGTCAGCCGCCGAGGGCGAGGCCGCCCGCGCCGCTGCCCCCGCCGGAGTCCTGGGTCAGCGTCGTCAGCAGCGAGTCGGGCACGTCGGTGACGTCGGTCGCGGCGGGTGCCTGCGGCCCGTCGGAGCCGAACGCGAGCACCAGCTGGACGTCGGGCGCCCCGTGGACGTCGCCGCCGAGGTCGCGCACCAGCTGGTTGAGCGGCACGACGACCTTCGCGACGGTGCCGTCGCGCACCCAGACGTCGACCGACACCGTGGCGGCGGCGTCGAGCTTCGCCAGCGCGGCGCCCGGGCCGCTGCGCATGGACGCGGGCAGCGCGTCGACCGCCGGCTGGATCACGGGCTTGAGCGGGAACGTGGCGACGAGGTGGTCGCCGTCGGCGTCGGTGCCGGCGTCGGTCACCGTGACGTTGCGCACCAGCGCGTCGCTCATCTGCTGCCGCACCGCGTCGGCCTGATCCGGCGAGATCGTGGTCGAGTTCGCCGCCGCCTTCTTCACCAGGGTGTCCAGCGCCGAGCCCGGCCCGGTGTGGAGGCGGACGGGGTGACCGTCGAGCAGAGCCGTGATGGGTGCGCCCTGGGGGCCGATCGACGTCGCGGCCCGGCGCATCTGCGCGACGCCCTTGGTCACGTCGGCGTTGTGCAGGGCCAGCAGCTTGAGGGTCAGCACGAGGGTGTCCGGCGTGGCCACCATGTCGACGACGCGGGTGCCCTGCCACGAGCCGGTCACCTCGCGCGTGCCGCTGTCGCGGTCCCACGCCAGGGTCATCGACGGCGAGGTGAGCACGGCGAGGTCGGCGCCCTCGCCGTCGTTGCCGACGATGCGCAGCGACGCCGTGACGTCGCCCACCGGCTGGTCGGTGGTGGCCGACAGCGCCCGCTGGAGCCGGACGTCAGGCCGGTTGAGCACGACGACCGCGGCGACGGCGCCCCCGGCGAGCACGAGCGTGACGAACGCCGCTGTGGCGACCAGCCAGCGCCGCCGGTGGGACCCGCGGGGCGGCTCGGCGGCCGGCAGCACCGGCCCGTCGAGGGTCTCCAGCGGGGAGAGCACCGGGAGCTCGCCTCCCCACGACGAGGGCGGGGGCGCCTGCGGCGAGCCCGGCGCGGCGGCCGGCGCCCACGCCGCGGCAGGCACCGGAGGCGGGCCCCACGAGGGCGGGGCGGGCGGCGGGGCCACCGGGGGAGTGGGCGCGGCCGGCGTGGGCACGGGCGGCGGGCCCCACGAGGGCGGGGCGGGCGGCGGAGGCAGGGGCGCGGCGGGCGGGACGGGACCCGGGACCGGGCCCGGGAACGGCCCGGCCACGGGCGGTGCCTGCGGTGCGGGGCCTGCGGGACCCGGGGGAGGCGTGCCCTCGCCGGGCGGTTCCGGCGTCGTGCGCTCCTGGTCCATGGCTCCCCCGTCGTCCCTCGTCCGGCGGCACCGGCGTCGCCGGCACCCGTCGGGGACGCGCGCGTCCCCCTCCTTGTGGTCGGCGCGTGCGGGCGGGGCCTGAAGCCCGCGGACCGCAGGGGCGGCCGGGGCGGCCGCCGGGGGAGGCGGCCGCGGCGGCTCAGCGGGAGGCGGCGGCGACCGCGTCGAGCAGCGCGGACACGTCGTCGTCCGAGGTGAACACGTGCGGGCTCACGCGCACGAGACCGGTGACCCCCTGGGCGTCGAAGTCGCGCACGGCGTACTCGCGGGGGGAGTACGACACGTTCACGCCGGCGGCCTTGATCTCGCGCGCGACGTCGGCGGCGTCGCGGCCCGCGACGGAGAACGTCACGATCCCGCTGCGTCGGGTGCCGCGGTCGTGCACGCGCACCCGGGGCAGCTCGGCGAGCCCCTCGCGGCAGCGCTCGGCCATCCACCCGATCCGGCCCGCGAGCACGTCCAGCCCGGTCGCGAGCGCGTACTCGGCCGCGGCGCCCATGCCGAGCATGCCGGCGTAGGACTTCTCCCAGTTCTCGAACCGGCGCGCGGTCGGCGCGACGACGTAGTCGGTCGGGGTGGTCCAGGTGGCCGCGTGCAGGTCGATCAGCGCGGGCTCGAGGGTGAGCGCGCGCTCGGAGGCGTAGAGGAACCCGGTGCCGCGCGGGCCCCGCAGGAACTTGCGACCGGTGGCGCTGAGGAAGTCGGCCCCCATGGCCGGGGCGTCCAGTGGCAGCTGGCCCACCGACTGGCACGCGTCGACGACGTACCAGGCCTCGGGCGCTGCCTCGCGCAGCACGCCGCCGATCTCGGTCACGGGGTTGAGCAGCCCGTTCTGGCTGGGCGCGTGCGTGACGGCGACGACGCGCACGCGCTCGTCGAGCATGTCGCGCAGCGCGTCGAGGTCCAGGACGCCCGTGGCGTCGTCGGGCACGGCCTCCACCGTGGCGCCGGTTCGCCGGGCGACGGCCAGGAGCGCGAGGACGTTGCTGGCGTACTCCGCCTGCGAGGTGAGGATCCGGTCGCCCGCGTCCAGCGGGATCGACAGGAACCCGCGCAGCCACGAGTCGGTGGCGCTCGTGGTGAGCGCGATCCGCTCGGGCGGCGCGCCCACGAGCCGGCCGAGCGCCGTGTAGGTGGCCGCCAGCCGCTCCTGCGCCTCGTCGTGCGCCTCGTAGCCGCCGATCTCCGCCTCGCGGCGCAGGTGGCCGACCATCGTGTCGACCACCACCTGCGGGGGCAGCGCCGAGCCGGCGTTGTTGAGGTGGTGGCAGGTGCGGCTGGCCGGGGTGTCGTCGCGCAGCCGCTCGAGGTCGGCGTCGGACAGGCCCGAGGGGTCGGGGAGCATGCCCCGATCCCAGCACACCCGCGATGTCACTGGTGGAACGGTCGTCACCCGGCCCCGGAAGCGACCGTTCCACCAGTGACGTCCGGCTCGGGCGGGACCGGTTGGACGGGCTCCGTAGGATCGGTGCGTGGCAGGCCGGATCCGCGACGAGGACGTCGCCCTCGTGCGCGAGAAGGCCCGCATCGACGAGGTGATCCGCGACTACGTCACCCTCAAGTCGGCCGGCGGCGGCAGCCTCAAGGGCCTGTGCCCCTTCCACGACGAGCGCAGCCCGTCGTTCAACGTCAACCCCGCCAAGGGCGCCTGGTACTGCTTCGGCTGCGGCGAGGGCGGCGACGTCATCGGCTTCCTGCGCAAGATCGACCACCTCAGCTTCACCGAGACCGTCGAGAAGCTCGCCGGCCGCTACGGCGTCACCCTGCGCTACGCCGACGGCCCCGCCGCGCCCAGCCGCTCCGCCGGCAACCGCCGTCGCCTGGTGGAGGCGCACAAGGAGGCGGCCGCCTTCTACGTCGAGCAGCTGGCCGGCCCGGAGGCCGAGGCCGGGCGCCGGTTCCTGACCGAGCGCGGCTTCGACGCCGAGGCTGCCGCGCACTTCGGGGTGGGGTACGCGCCCAAGGGCTGGGACAACCTGCTCACGCACCTGCGCCGCAAAGGGTTCAGCGACGACGTCCTCGCCGAGGGTGGCCTGGTGGCCCGCGGCGGCCAGCGCGGGATCTACGACCGCTTCCGCGGGCGCCTGGTGTGGCCCATCCGCGACACCTCCGGCGACGTCGTCGGGTTCGGCGCGCGCAAGCTCTACGACGAGGACGACGGGCCGAAGTACCTCAACACCCCCGAGACCCCGCTCTACAAGAAGAGCCAGGTGCTCTACGGCATCGACCTGGCCCGGCGCGAGATCGCCCGGCGCAAGCAGGCGGTGATCGTCGAGGGCTACACCGACGTCATGGCCGCGCACCTGTCCGGCGTCGAGACCGCCGTGGCCACCTGCGGCACCGCCTTCGGCTCGGACCACATCGCCGTGCTGCGCCGCCTGCTCATGGACGACGGCGTGTTCACCGGCGAGGTGGTGTTCACCTTCGACGGCGACGCCGCCGGCCAGAAGGCGGCGCAGCGGGCCTTCGGCGAGGACCAGCGGTTCACCGCGCAGACCTTCGTCGCGGTCGAGCCGGGGGGCATGGACCCCTGCGAGCTGCGGATGGCCCAGGGGCCGGACGCCGTCCGCTCGCTCGTCGAGCACAAGGTGCCGCTGTTCGAGTTCGCGATCCGCACCGAGCTCGCCGGCCACGACCTCGACCACGCCGAGGGCCGCGTCGCGGCGCTGCGCGCGGCCGCGCCCGTGGTCGCCCGGATCCGCGACGAGGCCCTGCGCCCGGAGTACGTGCGCCGGCTCTCCGGCTGGCTGGGGATGCCCGACGACGAGGTGCGCCGCGCGGTGCAGGCCGCGGGCCGCGCCCAGCCGGCCCCCGCGCGCCGGCCGGCGCCGGCCACCGGCGAGCCCGTGGGCCCGCCGCCCGTGCCGCGGCTGGCCCGCCCCGACCCGCGCGACAAGGTGGCCGCGATCGAGCGTGAGGCGCTCAAGGTCGCGCTGCAGGCCCCCGAGCTCGGCGGCACCTGGATCGACGCCCTGGAGACCGAGGCGTTCCGCACGCCGGCCTACGCGGCGGTGCACGCGGCGGTGGTCGACGCCGGCGGCGCGGCGTCCGGGCTCGTCGACCGCGCGTGGCTCGACGCCGTGCTCGCGGCGTGCCCGGACGACGCCGTGCGCGCCGTGGTGCACGAGCTCGCCGTCGACCCGATCCCCATGGTCGAGGTCGACCAGCGCTACGCGCAGTCGGTGGTCGCGCGCCTGCTCGAGATCGACGCGGCGCGGCGCATCACCGATCTCAAGGCCAGGCTCGAGCGCGTGGAGCCGACGTCGGACCCGGACGCCTACCAGGCGGTCTTCGCCGAGGTGCTCGCGCTGGAGAAGGTGCGACGCGAGCTGCGCGAGCAGGTCGCCGGAGGGCCGAGCGCATGAGCCGGGCCGGGTCGAGGGGGAGCGCATGAGGCTGCGTCCGCCCGCGGAGGTGCGCGCCCGGGTGCCCGGTGAGCGCGTGCTCGCGTGGGCGCCGTCGGGGCGCTCGTCCGTGGTCGCGACCGAGACCGCGCTGCTGCTGCCCGAGGTCGACGGCGTCGCGACGCGGGTGCCGTGGGATCTCGTCGTGCGCGCGTCGTGGGTCGAGGGCGCGCTGGAGCTGGTGGCCCAGGAGGTGCCGGGCGGACCGCCGGTCACCTCGCGCATCGGCTACGACGAGGACCCCGGCTCGCTGCCGGAAGTGGTCCGCGAGCGGGTCAACGCCAGCATCGTCGTGCAGCGCCGGGTGGACCTGGTGGGGGAGCGGGGGATCCGGGTGCTGGCCCGCCGCCAGCCCGGGTCGACCGAGCTGCGCTGGTCGGTGGTGTTCGACGCCGGGCTCGACCCGCGCGACCCCGAGCTGCGCCGCCGCGCGGACGAGGCGCTGGCCGAGCTGAGGGTCTCGCTCGGGGTCTGACCGGCCCGCCCGCGATTTCCGGCCCGTGCTCGCCCCTTGCTATCCTCCGACGGCCGCGGCACCGCGAGGTGCGGCGGCAGTGCACGATCCCGCGTAGCTCAATCGGCAGAGCTCCCGACTGTTAATCGGGCGGTTATTGGTTCGAGTCCAATCGCGGGAGCCACGACCACCGGACGCCGTCCCTCGGGGCGGCGTCCGTCGTGTCGGGAGGCCGCAGGCTCAGGCGGTGCGGACGCGCTGGGTGAGCACCGACGCGGCGGGCAGGTCGTGCTCGCGCCCCGCGGCCACGGCCGCGGCGACCTGCTCCGGGGTGCTCCCGGTGCCGTCGTAGACGATCACCACGCTGTCGTCGCCGTCCACGAGGAAGTGCGTGGCGCCGAAGTCGGTGTAGCGCGTCGCGCCGATGCCGACGAGCACCGTGGTCGGAGAGCCGGCCGCGGCCAGCAGGGCGCCGACGTCCTCGAGCGGGGTGTCCGGTGAGCCCTTCTGGTTCACGAGGCGCTCGACGACCCAGTCGAGCAGCCGCGAGCCGTAGTAGGAGTAGCCGAGCACCGGGCTGTCCTGGCCGTAGGCGTGCGTCTCGGTGCCGCGGCGCAGGAAGCTCGCGATGCGCAGCGGCGCCGTGGGCCCGTCGGCGTCGAGGCTGTCGACCTCGAACAGCGAGGCGGCCAGGCCCTTCGACGCCGGCCCCCAGTTCTTCTTCTCGCTGATCTTGCGCGCCCCCTCGCGACGGATCGAGCAGTCGTTGAACGCGCCGATCGCCACGGGCGCGAGACCGCTGACGGCGCCGGCCGCGTCGTAGGTCACCCGTGCCACGAGCGCGGCCTCGGGCTCGATCTGGAGGTTCAGCGCGACGTCGGACACCGGCAGCACGACGGCGTCGGAGGAGAGCGGGAACTGCCCCAGGAACGTCGAGGCGCCGGGCACGTGGAACGGGAAGATCCCCTTGGGCGCCGTGTCGTCGCCCCCGACGCTGACGAAGTCGGCCGCCTCGCCGGCCTGCTCGAGGTGGCCGGCGAAGTTGCCGGCGACACCGAACCCGAACCACTGAGCAGCCTCGCGCACGTCCACGGTGATCACGGCGTCAGCCTAGGAACCGGGCGACCCGCCGGTGTCAGTCGGGGTCGGCGTCGAACCGGGTGCCGATGCGCTCGATGCGCAGCCGCTCCTGCTCGCGGGCGAGCAGCGCGAGCGCACGACGGTCGGCGTCGGTGGGCTTCATGGTGTCCAGCGCGCGCGGCCACAGGCGCCGGCGGCGCACCATGGCGACCTCCCCGCCGTAGACGAGCACCTGGCTCACGAGGTACATGAGGGTGAAGAAGCCCACGATCGTGGCGAAGCTGCCGTAGACCGCGCCCGAGCGCTGCACCAGGCGGGTCAGCAGCGCGGTGCCGAAGGTCAGCACGGCGGCGACGACGATGCCGCCGACCAGTGCGGCCGGCCACACCGCGCCGATCCCCGAGCGCCCCGGCAGCAGCAGACCGGTGGCGGCCCACAGCAGCAGGAACACGAGCACCACGGTGCCGAGGTAGGCGGCGACGCGGGACACCGACGAGAGCCCGGGGATCGATCCCGCGGCCGCGGTGAGGAAGCCGATGCCGGCGGTGCCGACGATGAGCAGGAGCAGCATCGCGACCACCCGCAGGTAGCGCGGGAGGAACTCGAGCCGCTTGCGGTGCGGGACGGCGGCGATGTGGTTGAGCGTCTGGTACGCCGTGAAGACCACGCCGAGGCCGGAGAACAGCAGGCCGACGATGCCGATGACCAGCGGGATGCCGCTGGAGGGCAGCGCGCGCACGGCCGCGTCGATGGTGTCGGCGAACTCGGGCGGCACGATCGCCGCGATGACCTTCTCGCGCGTCGCGGGGTCCTGGAGGATCTGCGAGAGCGACCACGTGACGAGCAGCAGGAACGGGAACAGGCTGAGGAAGCCGTAGTAGGTGATGAGCGCGGCGTGGCGGCCGCCCTCGTCGTCGCCGTACTTCTTGATGACGGCGTAGGGGAACCCGAACAGCGAGTGCCGGCGCTGGAAGTCGTCGGCCCAGTCGCGCACGCCGTTGACGAGCCCGCCGATGCCGCCGCCCGACCCGTCGTCGGGGGCGTCGCTGCGCTCGTCGCTCACGCTCCCACTCTGCCGCACCGCGGCACGGACCTCCGCTCGGACGCGGACCTCGTCCCGTCGTCCGGACACCCGGCGCCGCGGGACGGAGCGGCAACGGTGTGGCGCGGGGGCGCGGCGGGCCGTGGCTAGGCTGCCGCCGTCGGGGCGGTAGCTCAGCTGGTCAGAGCAGCGGACTCATAATCCGTCAGGTCGTGGGTTCGAGCCCCACCCGCCCCACCACCCAACGCTGTGACCTGCGCAAACGCCTCTCGTCACGGAGAGGCGTTTGGGTTTGACACCAACCCTGACACCAACGCGGCGAGCACGGCGGAGTCGTCGACCAGCAGATGGCCGTAGACGTCCATGGTCAGGGACGCACGGCGGTGGCCCAGCTGCTTGGCCACGACGGCCGGGGGGAGCACCGACAGGCCGGCTGTCGCGACGTAGTGGCGAAGAGCGTGGAACGAGCCCGGGAAGCCGGCGGCGGTTGCTGCCTCGCGGAATCCTCGCCGGACGTTGCCGGAGTGCTGAGGGGTGCCGATGCTGGTGGGGAAGACGAGATCGTTCTCCACCCAGGCGGAGCGAGCCGCTCGGCGCTGCCCGTCCACGTGGGCTCGCTGGCGGACGAGCTGCGCGACGACCAGCGGTGACAGCGCCACGCGCCGGGCGCCGCCGGACTTGGTGCGGTTGCCGACGACGGTGGACCCGGAGACGGTGAGCGAGGTGGTGCCGCGGATTCGCCACGAACCGCCGTCGAGGTCGAGGTCGAGGTCGGCCCAGCGCACCGCGAGGGCCTCACCGATCCGGCACCCGGTTCCCACGATGAGTGCGACGAGTCGTTCGAGGTCGGTCCCCTCGAGCTCGGCCAGCAGCGCCCGAACCTGCTCGGTGGTCGGGGGAACGACCTCGGCAGTGCGCGGCGCCGACTCGGGCACGGTCACCCCGCGGGCCGGGTTGGCGGTGAGGAGTCGACCTCGCACCGCATCGTCGAGGCACGCCGAGAGCGCGATCAACGAGCCCTTGATCGTGGCCGCCGACAAGCCCTTCTCAGCCAAGCCGTGGGACAGGTCGTCGATATGGAGCGGCGTGAGGTCACGCAGGCGCACACCGCCGATGGTGGGGAGCACGTAGGCGTCGAGCCGGTAGACGTACGCACCAACGGTGGACTCTCGCCGGCGCCGGGCGGCTCGGCCGGAGGCGGTCCAGTCGTCGGCCCAGGTGCGCAGGGTCGCGGCCGAGTCGAGGACGGACTCGCGCCGCTCGGCCTTCGCCAGCATGCTTCGCCGCTTCCGCACTGCCTCGGCGTGGGTCGAGGCGTAGGCGGTTCGCCGTTTCCCGGACGTCGGGTCGGTGACGCGCACCATCCAGCGTCCGTCGTTGCGCTCGGTGATCGAGCCCGCACCGTTTCCCTGCTTCGGACCGCGTCCGAGAGTGTTGTGCTGCGGCACATCACACCCCGTACGCCATGGCAGCAGCGGCCCGTCGCTCGTCGATGAAGATGCCGATCGCATCGACCGGGATCCTGCGCAGGTGACCGATCTGGATGCTCTCGATCTCGCCCCGCGAGAGAAGCGCGTACATGGTGCTCCGGCCGACCCCGAGGCGGCGGGCCGCTTGCTCGACGGTCAGCAGCGTGCATGCGGGATCGGCGGTCGGTGGCGTGGTTCCGCGACGAGGCATTGCTCCTCCAAGGGCTTGTGATGAGACGGCCCCGGTCCATCGGGGCTCGAGGGGATGAGTCGTGCAAGTGCGCTGGGCTGGTGCTGTGGACGGCTCAGCGGCGCAGGCTGGCTGTGGATCACGCCAGCGGACAGGTGCGTGTCGTCGTGCAGGCGCTGCCGTCGTGTGCAGGGGTTCACCAGAGATGATGCGCGCCGGAGGAGGTCGACAGGCCCAACCCGCGCGACGAGGAGCGGCCGACGGCGTGCTCCGCGTGCGCGGCGGCGGCCTGGTCAGGCATAGCCGCGCTGACTTCTCGTGAGCATCCATGGCTTGCCTCCACCGGGGTCCATCAGGTGGGAACGAAATGTCCCCCTATCTGGAGGAGTGCAGGACAGGCCGGGGAAACCGGGGAGATTCCGCAACGATCCGGACACGATCCCATACGGAAGTCCACGCACGTCCACGTGCGTCCGTGTCGTCGTCTGTCCTCCAAGGCGTGGTGTGCGCGCATGGTCAGGAATGTCGCGTCATTTGTCTCGACGCCCGTAAGGACGGGAGGCGTTACCGACTGATTCCCAGGTCGTAGCCATGGTCGCGATGCGGTGGGTCGTGCTCGATCGCATAGGGCTCGACGAAGGGGACGGGCCGAGCGGGCTGGAGGGCGGGGTCGTCGGGGCCGGTGTGGGTGTTGGGGTCCGCGATGTGCCAGGTGCCTCGTGCTCGCCAGGTCTCGAGGCGGACCTGCCGGTCCTTGTCGTCACCGAGGGTCCGCTCGTGGGTGTCGGCGTCGACGACACCAGCCATGCGGGTCACCTTCGTCTCGGCGCGTTCGAGCGAGTCGACGGCATCGCCGACGATTCGTTGGGTGAAGGTCACCTTCGCGGTGAGCTCGGCGCGGCGCTTGCGGGCGAAGAACCCCACATTGCCCAGGTCCGTTTCGGCGGTGCGGAGCTCGCCGGCGAGCCGGTCGAGGTGGCGTCGGGCGCGGTCGCGTTCGTCGCGGGCGCGGTCGAGGTCGGCTTGGTGGCGGCGGTGCTCGACGGGGACCTGCCGGCCCGGTTGTGCAGCGTCGGCCTTGGCCCAGGCCGCTTCCCGTGCTACCTGCACGGGCGGGTCGAGCAGGGAGTGCGCGGCGCGTTCGCGCCCGCTGGTCGCGACGGCGCGGGCGAGCTGCGCGAGCGCACTGTCAAGGTCCGGAAGTGGCAGCTGGACACATGCCGGGGGCCTGTCCGCACCCTTGCCGCGGGTCTGGCCATGCGTGGGGTGGGGTTGCCGCCGGTCTGGCCATGCCCTGGCCGCCGTGCCGGTTCGTGTCGATGGGTGGTGGTGCGGGCCGGCGTCTCCGGTGACGAGTTCCGGGGTGGTGTGGACGTGGTTCTCCAGGCGGCCGCGGGTCATCGCGACGTAGAGGTGCTCGCGATCAAGCCCACTGCGGGCCAGGACGATGCCGATGTCGGCGGTCGCGCCCTGGGCGCCGTCGATGGTGGCAGCCCACCCGTACGCCGCATGCGCCGCGAGATACCCGTGCGGCAAGGTGGTCGTGCCCCTCCCGCGGAGGTCCGTCACGACGAGGCCACCGGCGTCGTTGGCGGCCACGACACGGAAGCGGTCCCCGTTGCGCAGGGTGTCGGCACCGATGGGGATGCGGGCGGTGTTCTTCTTCGCGATCAGCACGTCCCCGGCCCGCCACGTGCGGTCCTCGAGCTGGCCGCGGGTCGACGCCGACCGTGTCGCCACCCTCACCAGGTCCGGTCCGGTGACCTGACCGGTCGCGACGGCGACGGCGCGGGCCCGGGCGTTCAGCGCGTTCACGTCGGTCCACGCCCGCGCGAGCATGAGGGCGTCGGCACCGTGGTCGGTGGCGGTGCGCCACCGGTCGAACACCGCGTCCGCGGCGTCCTCGCTGGAGGCCTCGGGGTGGACCCGGCCGTGCTCGGCGTAGGTGTCCAGGACGGTGGAGTCGCCGGCGCGCAGCCGCAGCGTTGCGGCGGCCTCCCACGGGTGGGTGAATCGGTGGAGTTCGGTCAGCTCGATGACTTGCCCGCCGAGGGTGTGGGTGAGGTGTTCGAACATGCCCCCGGGTGCATTCACCGCACCGATCTGGGCGGGGTCACCGACCAGGACCAGCGGTGACCCGGTGTTCACGGCCCTGGCGGTGAGGCGGTCGAGGTCCGCGGTGGACAACATCGACGCCTCATCGACGATGACCACCTCCCGCGGTGGGAGGAACCGCAACCGGTGCCTGGCCCGCTCCGGGTCGTCGAGGTGGTCGTGGGTGAGCAGCCACCGCGCCACGGTCTGACCGGGTGCCCCGGTCGCGTCCGACAGCTCCGATGCCGCCCGCGCCGACGGGGCGAGCGCGGTGACCTGCATCCCCATCGAGTGCCACGCGGCGACCGCGACCGCCAACGTCGTGGTCTTCCCCGCCCCGGCCGGTGCGGTCATCACCGTGACGAGGTCCCGGGACGCGACCAGGCGCACCACCGCGGCCCGCTGATCGGCGCTCAACGCGGCGCAGGGCCCGTCATACAAGGCGGCGAGGAACTCCCGAGGTAGCCGGTCCGGTGTACGGAACCCCTCGGCGACAGCGCGCTCCACGATCCGCGCTTCCGTGTCCACCAGTTCCCGGGACGCGAACCTCGCGTCCGACGCCCGCGCGGTCACGCCCGACCGCTCGGTGCCGAGCTCGACGGCGCCGGAGATCTCGACCCGGGTCAGGGCGGTGTCGGTGAGGACCTCCACCAACGCGACCGCCCCCGCCGCAGTGGTGGGGGCGGTGATCCCAGCGGTCGAGATCCTCGCGGCCATCGCGGTGGTCAGGTCGGCACGGGACCACATCGCCTTGCGTCGCCCGATGTCCGTCACCGCGTCCGCCACCACCGCGTGCTCCCACCCCGGCACCGGCCGCAGCCGGGGCGCCGCACGGTGGGCGGACGAGACGGCGTCCGTCACCGCGTCCGCCCCGAACCCCAACCCGGCTGCCTGCGCCGCCCACCGCGCCCGACGGTCCCCCTCAGGAACGGGCGCGTCCTTGGCCGGCCGGGTGGCCAGGACGGCGGTCTTGATGATCCTGGCCCGCTCCCCAGCCGACACCGGGCGGCCGAGGGCGGACTCGGCGTCGGCGATGGTCGGGACCGCGTCGGCCATCACCGCCGACGTCCGCGACGACCACGCCGACATCAACGCCTCGGGGACCCCCTGGATCTCGGCCTGGCCATGCTCGGACACCGCCCCGAACACCACCGGCAACCGCGTTGTCAGCTCCGCCCGCAGCGCGGCCTGATAGACCACACCGGCGGCCTTCTTGTGGTGGTAGATCTCGTGCCCGTCCAACGTGCGCCACGCACCGTCGTCGCAGCGGACCTTGTTCACCACCAGGGCGTGGGTGTGCAGCTGAGGGTCCCCGGTCCGCGACGTCCGATGGTCAAACAGGGCCGCCGTGAACCCAGCGGACCCGATCTGCTCGACGCCGTCGCGGCCGCGCCGCGACAACGACGCATGCGCCTCCAGGTAGCCGAGCGCCGCGCTCACCGCGGCCCCGTGAGCGGCATCGACAGCGGCCATCGTGCGGGCATCGCCGAGCGCCCACAGGGTGGACACGGACTTGGGGGCGGAGAACGTCAAGTCGAACCCGGTCACCGCATCCGCGCGCCACGCCGACCCCAACGCGGAACCTGTCGTCGGAGACAAGGCACGGCCGAAGAGCGCCTCGAGCTCGCGCTCCTCCACCCTCGCACCGACAGTCAGCCCGAGCTGCGCGAGGCCGGAGCCGTGCCAGCGGCCGGGGGCGTCGCCGTGCTCGGCGTAGTACTCACACGCACCACCGGCGACGGTGCGCGAGTAGTACCGCCAGGAGGACCGGCCGATCTTCGCACTGGACAACACGAAACATCACAACCCGGAAACCTGTTGTGCCACAGTAGAATCAGGGCCAGACGGTACACGCCGCCGATGCACATGTCTGCTTCGATTCATGGCAGGTGGCCGTCACGAAACGCGTGTGACGAACAGGTAGCCCCGGGGTGGCGCGTCGTGGACACGGGCGGATTGACGTGGACGACATGCCTCGTCAAAGAGGGCCTCGAAAGTTGTCTGACGTTCGCGCGTGCCGTGACAGGTTGCTGGGGGCTCAGCGGGCGTTGAGCCACGTCTGGACGCGTGTGACGGCTGAGTCCGTCAGGACGTCCTGGGCGTGGTAGCGCTCGTAGATCTCTTGGGCGTCCTGCACGGAGTTCACGTCGCAACGTCCGAGGAGGTATTCGATGTCGTCGGTGTCGCGTCGTCCACGGTTGGCGCGCAGCTTCATCGCGAGCAGCATCTGGACAGAGCCGACAGACACGGTGACGTCGCCGACGCGGAAGATCTCGTGCCAGTCGTCGAGTCCGAGGAGCGGGACGTAGGCCATCGCGGCGTCGTTGAGCCAGTCCGCGGGCAGGTCCCGCTCAGCTGCCATCGTGGCCGCTACGGCGCGCACCGGTGCGGCGGGCAGCAGCACCGCGTCGATGTCGGCCGTGGACCGCCGGTCGGCGTTCATCAGGGCGATCGCTGCGCCTCCGACAATGCGGATGCCAGCGGTGACTCCTTCGGTGTGCAGCCGTCCTGCGAGCTCTCGGAGGAGCATCTCGACGTCGTCGTGACTGAGCAGGACGGCCATCACACGCTCTCGAACTCAACCGCGGCGAGGAACACCCCGTGCCGGGCGATGGCCGGCGGGGTGTCGTGTCGTGCCTGGTCGCGCAGCGACGGGACCGCCTCGACATCCCACGGATCGGCAAGCCGATAGTCGGGAAGGTCGAGCCAGAGCGGTCGGGGCAGCGCGTCGCGGCTCAGGTGGTAGTCAGTTACAGCGGCGAGGAGAGCGTCGTAGCGTGCGTCTCCGACCGGCAGCGGCTGCGTGACCGCCAGCGCCACCCGCGTCGCGTACGTCTCGCGAGCAAGGTCGTCGGAGCACTGGATGATCTCGCGCCATGCCCGCTTGTCGTCACCCGCATCAAGGGCGGCGCGAAGGTCGACCGCGACCTGCCACACCGGTCGGGATCGCGTCGGGAGCAGAGATACGCGTTGGCCGAGCGGCACTAGGAGCAGCTCGAGCCGGTCGAAGGTCGTGTCGTGTGCCCCCGACTCGAGGGCGGCGATGCCCGGCTGGCTCACGTGCGCTGCCTGGGCTAGCGCACGCTGCGACACACCACGCGAGTGACGCGCGGTGCGCAGCAGTGACGACGCCGACATGAGGCTCCTTGATACGAGATGTCGTATCAGAGAATGCCTTGATCAGTCAGCGACGTCAACCGCGCTTCACCGATCGAGCGATTGATCAGTGATGACATCGGGACATCTGCAATCGGGTGAGCGCTGGTCAAGGCGGCCAGTGCAAGGTGAGTGCCGATCGACGGTCTGACAACTGAGGCCTGGGGGCTGTGCTCACGGTCGAGACAACCTGACGACGGCGGGTACGAAGAGGACGCTGACCCAGCGTCGGTGCTGGGGTTCTAACCTCCTGCGTCCGGCGTCCGGTGATCGCTGGACAGTCGCGGCGTGAGGCAGCTGACGAACCGTTCGGGGTCGGCGAGGCCGAGGTCCAGGCGGGCCGTGCGAGGGACCGTCGTCGGCGTCACGACGGGATCCAAGTCCAGCGTCGCCAGTAGGCCCGGGGCGGCGGCCGCGAGCCAGCGCCCGTGTCGCAGGTAATGCACGCCGACGTGCGCTCGAGGGGGCCATTCGGTCACCCGGACGGCGGCGATCTCCTCGAACCGGATCGTCATCGTCCACGTGCCCGCCTGCACCCACACCGTCTGCGCGCCAACGGTGACTCCGCTCCGTTCGGGAGTCATACGTCGCACACGCAACCGCAGCGGGGTGCGAAGCGGTGACCGGAACGCGAAGCGTTCCCCTCGGTCGAGAACGTCGTCCACGGTTACCTCCCGATGGCGCGAGCGCCTGCCGGTCAGGTCATGAGGCCATACGGCAGGTTCGGGTGGGTCGCCGCGATCTCGATGAGCCGGTTGTACTTCGCGACGCGCTCGCCCCTGGCGGGGGCGCCGGTCTTGAGCTGGCCGCAGCCGGTGGCGACTGCGAGGTCGGCGATGAAGGTGTCGGGTGTCTCGCCCGAGCGGTGGGAGACCATCTGCGCGTACCCGGCCCGGTGGCAGATGCTCATCGCGTCGACCGTGACCGGCAAGGTCCCCGCCGGACTCGTCTACGTCGAAGGCTCCACCGTCGGCGACATCACCGAAGCCTCCCTCGTCGACCGCCGCACCCTTGCCGCCGAGGGCGTCATCACCGTCATCGCCCTCGTCGACGCCGACACCGGGGCCCTCGCCGAGCCGCCCGACTTCCTCTCCCGCGGGTTCGGTCGCGACCAGCACACCTTCGACACCGCCATCCCCCTCGTCGAGAAAGCGCTGGCCAAGGCAGCGGCCGAAGGCATCGGCGACACCCACCAGCTCAAGCAGATCATCGGCCGCACCGTCAGCCGATGGGCGCAGAACAACGGCCGTCGCAACCCGATCATCATCCCCGTCGTCATCGACGCCTAGCGTGCCGAACGCCTCGCTCACCGTGAACGACTGAGGTCGCGCGGGGTGAGGCGGGCGATGTGCGGCCGACCGGTCACTACTGTGTCGCCGTGACCGCCGACCTCGGCTCAGGAGCCGCTGAGACGAGCCACGTGGTCGGCCGGCCGCTCTGGCTCGCCGGGCTGACCGGCGCGGCCGTCGGTCTCCTCGGCGGCCTCGTCGGACTGGGCGGTGCCGAGTTCCGCCTGCCGCTGCTCATCGGTCTCTTCGGGTTCGTCGCGCTGCAGGCCATCATCGTCAACAAGGCGATGAGCCTCATCGTCGTGATGGTCGCGATCCCGTCCCGGCTTCTCGCGGTCCCGTTCGCCGATGTCGCCAGCCACTGGTCGATCGTGGTCAACCTGCTCGCCGGCTCTCTGGTCGGCGCGTGGCTGGGAGCGTCATGGGCCACCCGGATGCGCGCGGCCACCCTCTACCGGGTGCTGGCGGTCCTCCTCGTCGGCATCGCCGCGGTGTTCGCCGCCGAGCATGTCGGCGCGATCCCCACACTGAACCTGCCCGCCGTGGCACAAGCCGTGGCCGGGGTCGTTGTGGGGTTCGGCATCGGGGTCGTCGCCGCGATCATGGGCGTCGCGGGCGGCGAGCTCCTGATCCCCACCATCGTGCTGCTCTACGGCGTCGACACGAAGCTCGCGGGGAGCTTGTCCCTGCTGGTGTCACTGCCGACAATGCTGGTCGCGTTCTTCGGCTACAGCCGCGACCAGGCCTTCACCGTTCTTGGGCAGCACCCCAGTTTCATCGCCGTCATGGCCGGCGGCTCGATCCTGGGAACGTTCCTTGGGGCGCTCCTCCTCGGCGTCGTCTCCGAGGCCGTCCTGGTCCCGCTCATCGTGGCACTGCTGCTCTTCTCCGCCGTCAAAGTCTGGCGACATGCGTAACCCGTTGCAGTGCTGCAGTTCACGGGCCTAGCACCCCCGTAGGGCAATCGCGGAAGGGACTGGTGGCCAACGTCAATTCGCCGAGGCGCTCCTCGCCAATCGGTTCGGCGGGCAGGAGGGGGACGATTGCGATGCGAGCGGAGATGTTCTCGACCTCGGTGATCTGCGCGAGCTCGGCTGCGGCGCGCTGTTTCAGGAAGGGTGACTGGGGTCCGGCGGCGGCGACGGAGTTGTTGACCACCCAGGCCCAGGGTGTGATGCCGGCGCGGCGCAGGTCGTCTTGGAGCACGCGTGCCTCGATGACCGGTGTGGGCTCGGGCAGGGTCACCAGGACGACCTTGGTGTGGTCCGGGTCCTGCAGGACCATCAGGGGGGTCCGGTAGTGCATGGTCTCGCCCATCTGGCGGGCGACGTCGCGGTGGTAGGAGCCGGCGGCGTCGAGGAGCAGGAGGGTGTGGCCGGTGGGTGCGGTATCGATGATGACGAACTGCTTGCTGGCTCCGAGGACGAGGCGGGCGAACTGCTGGAAGACGGCGACCTCCTCGGTGCAGGGGGAGAGGAGGTCCTCGGCGAGGTTCGCGCGTCCGGCGTCGTCGAGGTTCTTCCCGCGGGTCGTCATGATCCGGTCGCGGTACTCCGCGGTGGCCTGGACCGGGTCGATGCGCGAGACGGTGATGTGGTCGACGGCGCCGTGGAGGGTCTCGTCGAGGTGCGCGGCGGGGTCGGTCGTGGCGAGGTGGACGTCGTGACCTCGGTGGGCCAGTGCGACGGCGATGGCGGTGGCGATGGTGGTCTTGCCGACGCCGCCCTTGCCCATGCACAGCACGACGCCATGGCCGTCGGCCTCGATCTGCTCGACGAGGCTGGCCAGCGAGTGCCCGGTCAGATCGACCTCGACGGTAGGCATCGTCGCCGTGTCGGGTGGGGTGTCCGAGGTCAGCAGTGAGCGCAGCGCAGGAAGGCCCATCATGTTGTCGGGCTTGAGGTCGATTGCGTCGCGCGTCAGGGCGGCGACGTCGTCGGGCATGCCGGCCAGGGCGGCGCTCTCGCGGTCGCGGACCGCGAGAGTGAGTGGTTCGTCACCCGCGATGTCCGGGAGGATCCCGTTGACGACGAGGTGCGCGGCGTGGATGCCGATCTGGTCGAGCTCACCGAAGGTGCGGTGCACTTCCGCGAGGGCAGAGGCCTGTGCTCGGGTCACCAGGATCAGCCTGGTGCGGGCGGGGTCCTTCAACGCGGACACCGCGGCCGCATACGTCGCGCGCTGCTTGTCCAGGCCGGCGAGCGGGCCGAGGCAGGACGCATCGCCCTTGCCGGACTCGAGGAAGTCGGTCCACGAACCGGGGAGCTGGAGCAGCCGGATGGTGTGTCCGGTGGGGGCGGTGTCGAACAGGACGTGGTCGTAGGCCGCGGTGAGGGCGGGGTCGGCGAGCAGGTCGGTGAACTCGTTGAAGGACGCGACCTCGGTGGTGCACGACCCGGAGAGCTGCTCGGTGATCGAGGCGATCTCCTTGTCGGGGAGCAGTCCGCGGACTGGTCCGATGATGCGCTCGCGGTAGGCATCGGCCGCGGCTTCGGGGTCGATCTCGAGCGCGGTCAGGCCGGGGACGTCGGGGATCGCGGTGATGGTGTTGCCGATACTCACGCCGAGGACCTGTCCGACGTTGGACGCCGGGTCGGTGCTGACCAGCAGGACCCGCTTGCCCTGCTCGGCGAGGTGCAGGGCGGTGGCGCAGGCCAGGGAGGTCTTGCCGACGCCGCCCTTGCCGGTGAAGAACAGGAAACGGGGCGGGTCGGTGAGGAAACGCATCGCGGTCAGCTGCAGCCTTCGGGGCCGCAACCGCATTCGCCGGCGGCGTCGGTGCTGGCGTCGAGCATGACGAGTCCGACTGCTCCTGCGGGGGTGACCGGCTGCTCGTCGGCGATGCCCGCGAAGCGCAGCAGCTGGGCGCGGCTCGGGTAGGTGCCGGTCATCACGGTGACGCCGTCGACGAGGGTCAGTGGGAGGCCGTCGGAGCCGGCGACCTGCAGGAACGCGCGCGCGGACTCGTCCGAGGCGAACGCCATCGGGTCGTTGGCCAGGTTGTGCCGTGCGATGTCGACGCCCTGGGTCTGTAGGTGGGTCAGGTCGGCGGTGAAGTCGACCAGGGACTGGTCGAGCTCGGGGCCGCAGACCCCGGTGTTGCAGCACAGGGCGGGCTCGAAGACGCGGATGGCGGGCACAGGGTGCTCCTTGCTCAGGTGGTGGCGGGGATGACGGGCTTGGTGAAGTACTTGCGGCGCAGCCACAACGACACGTAGACGAGCGCGACGAGGGCGGGGACCTCGATCAGCGGTCCGATCACCCCGGCCAGTGCCTGTCCGGAGGTGACGCCCCAGACACCGATGCTGACGGCGATCGCGAGCTCGAAGTTGTTGCCGGCAGCAGTGAACGCGAGCGTCGCAGTCTTGGGGTAGCCCAGGTGAGACCGGGTGCCGGCGAGGAAGGAGACGCCCCACATGATGGCGAAGTAGACGAGCAGCGGGATCGCGATGCTGACCACGGCGAGTGGGTCCGACGTGATGGCGTCGCCCTGCAGGGCGAACATCACGACGATGGTGAACAGCAGCCCGTAGAGCGCGAACGGGCTGATCCTCGAGATGAACTTCTGCTCGTACCAGTCACGGCCCTTCGTCCGCAGGCCGATGCGGCGGGTGAGGTAGCCGGCGAGCAGGGGGATGCCGAGGAAGATCAGGACGGCCTTGGTGATCTCCCAGGTGGAGAACGTCACGATCTGGGTGTCCAGGCCGAGCCAGCCCGGGAGGATCTTGAGGTAGAACGTGCCGAGCAGGGCGTAGGCGAGGATCTGGAACACCGAGTTCAGCGCGACGAGCAGGGCCGCTGCCTCGCCGTCGCCGCAGGCGAGGTCGTTCCAGATCAGGACCATCGCGATGCATCGGGCCAGGCCGATCACGATGAGCCCGGTCCGGAACTCGGGCTGGTCGGCCAGGAAGATCCAGGCAAGGGCGAACATCAGCGCCGGGCCGATGACCCAGTTGAGCAACAGCGAGAGCCACAGCAGCTTGCGGTCGCCGGTGACGTGGCCCATGTCCTCGTAGCGGACCTTTGCCAGCACCGGGTACATCATCAAGAGCAGGCCGAGCGCGATCGGCAGCGATGTCTGCCCGACCTTGACGGCGTCGAGTGCGGACTGGACGCCGGGGAAGGTGCGGCCGATGAGCAGGCCCGCGGCCATCGCCAGCAGGATCCACACCGGCAGGAACCGATCGAGTCGCGAGAGCCGGGTGAGAACCGCGTCGTCGGCGGACGCCGGAGTCGATGGCGCGCCGTGGTCGCTCACCGGGCCTCCTCCGTGCGTCTCGCTACCGGCGCACCCTTGTGCTTGTCGCGTGGTCGTCAGCAGTCTCCTCCGTTCGCCAACACGATGGCGGGCGCAGTCGGGCACGTCACCGTCAGCGGGTCTCCTCGTGGATGTCGATGGCGACCGCTCCGGAGGGCGAGTGCCGGGGCCAGAGCACAACCGTGGCGAGCACGGCGAGTACGGCGCCGATGCACTGCGCGACGACGAAGCCGGGCACGCTCGCGGGGGCGATGCCGGCGAAGGTGTTCGACAGGGTTCGGCCGATGGTGACTGCCGGATTGGCGAACGATGTGGATGCGGTGAACCAGTAGGCGCCGACGATGTAGGCGGCGACCGACGCGGCGATCCAACTGGACCGGCCGGCGCGGACCAGGCCGAGGATCACCCACAGTAGACCGAATGTGGCGACCACCTCGGAGAGCAGGATCCCGCTGCCGGTCCGATCGTGGGTGGAGATCGACACTGCGGACAGCCCGAACATGAGGTTGGCGAGGATCGCGCCGGCGCACGCGCCGAGGACCTGAACCACCACGTAGGGGGCGATGTCACGGCGGTCGATGCCGCCGAACCAGGCATCCACCGCCGTGACGACCGGGTTGAAGTGCGCACCGCTGATCGGGCCGAGCGTGGCGATAAGAACGAGCAGCACCGCACCTGTGGCGATCGCGTTCTCGAGCAGTGCGAGCCCGGTGTCGGTGGGTGAGAGTCGCTGAGCCATGATCCCCGACCCGACGACGGCGGCCACGAGCAGCGCAGTGCCCAGCGCCTCGGCGAACAACCGACGAGGCAGGGACACAGCTGCGCTGGTCACGACGGCTACCGGTGCGGACTCGAGCACGAGATCTCCTTGCATGTGAGGCCTGAGGGACGCACGGACATCCCGCTAGCGCCGTGGGAGCCGGACACCTACACGAGGACCTGCAGCGGGTCATGGGTGCTCTCGGCGGCCTCTAAGTTGGCGAGGAACTTCTCCGCGTCGAGCGCGGCTGCGCACCCGGAACCGGCCGCGGTGATGGCCTGCCGGTAGGTGAGGTCGACCAGGTCGCCGCAGGCGAAGACGCCCTCGAGGTTCGTCCTGGTGCTGCGGCCCTCGACGAGAACGTAGCCCTCGTCGTCGAGCGCCACCTGGCCGCGAATCAGCTCCGAGCGGGGGTCATGGCCGATCGCGACGAACAGGCCGGTGGCCTCGATCGAGCGGGTCTCGCCCGTCGACGTGTCGCGCAGGACGAGGCTCTCGAGCTTGTCGCCGCCCACGATCTCGGCGACCTCGGAGTTCCAGGCGAAGCGCATCTTCTCGTTGGCGAACGCCCGCTCCTGCATGATCTTGCTGGCGCGCAGGCTGTCGCGTCGGTGCACGAGAGTCACGGTCTCCGCGAAGCGGGTGAGGAAGGTGGCCTCCTCGATGGCCGAGTCACCGCCGCCCACGACCGCGATGTGCTGGTTGCGGAAGAAGAACCCGTCGCACGTCGCGCACCACGAGACACCGTGGCCCGACAGGCGCTTCTCGCCCTCGACGCCGAGCTCGCGGTAACCCGACCCCATGGCCAGGATCACGGCTTGGGCGCGGTGGGTGGTGCCCTCGCCGTCGGTGACCGACTTGATCGGCCCGGTGAGGTCGACGGCGGTGACGTCGTCGGTGATGATCTCGGCACCGAAGCGGACTGCCTGGGCGCGCATGTTCTCCATCAGCGCGGGGCCCATGATCGCGTCGGTGAAGCCGGGGAAGTTTTCGACCTCGGTGGTGTTCATCAGCGCACCGCCGGCGGTCACCGCGCCCTCGAAGACCAGTGGGGCGAGCTGGGCGCGGGCGGCGTAGATCGCGGCGGTGTAGCCCGCCGGGCCCGACCCGATGATGATCAGGTTGCGGACGTCGCTCACGACGTCGCCGCCTTCGCGTCGATCTCGGCGATGAGCCCCTCGATGCGGGCCTTGATCTCGTTGCGGATCGGGCGCACCGACTCCACGCCCTGCCCGGCGGGGTCCTCGAGGACCCAGTCGAGGTAGGTCTTGCCCGGAAAGAACGGGCACGCGTCCCCGCAGCCCATCGTGATGACGTAGTCCGACGCCTGGACCGCCTCGGTGGTGAGGACCTTGGGGGTCTCGGCGGAGATGTCGATGCCCTCCTCCGCTAGTGCCTCGACGACAGCCGGGTTCACGGTGTTGGCGGGGGCGGACCCGGCGGAGCGGACCTCGATGCGGTCACCGGCCAGGTGGGTCAGGTAGGCCGCGGCCATCTGGGACCGGCCCGCGTTGTGGACGCACACGAACAGGACGGAAGGCTTCTCGCTCACAGTGGTCACTCTCTGCGGAAGGGCGGTTGGGTGGACTAGGAGTTGGCGGGGATGAGCTCGTCGAGCAGTCCGCGGACCCGGGTCTCGATCTGGTCGCGGATGGGTCGGATGTCCTCGATCGGGAGCCCGGCCGGGTCGGGGAGCTCCCAGTCGAGGTAGCGCTTGCCGGGGTAGACCGGGCACGCGTCGCCGCAGCCCATGGTCACGATGACGTCGGAGGCGCGGACGATGTCGTCGGTCAGCGGCTTGGGGAACGCCTCGGTCAGCTCGATCCCGATCTCGGCCATGACCTCAGTGACGACCGGGTTGATCTGCCCGCTCGGCGCGGACCCGGCCGAGCGGACGTGGACCCGGCCCTCGGAGAGCTGGTGCATCAGCGCGGCGGCCATCTGGGAGCGGCCGGCGTTGTGCACGCAGAGGAACAGCACCTCGGGAACCGTCACCTGTGTCAGCCCCTCGAGGCGGGCGACCGCGGTCAGCCGCTCCCGCGCGAACTTGCCCGCCAAGACGGGGAGGAACCCGGTGATGGTGGCGTTCTCGGCGAGCAGGTCGTAGCACTCCTGGACGCACGCGGCGACGGTCTCGCGGCTGAAGATGCCGTCGAACCGGTAGGCGAGCTGGTCGATGGTGCCGGCCACGGGCGAGGTCGCCCGGTCGGGCAGGTCGGACTCGGTCACGGGGCGGTTCCTGTCCTCTGTCGTGGTCAGCAGCAGGCAGCGGCGTCGGAGCCGGCACCCGCGTCGGCGGTCACGAACCCGGATGCGGGGGTGCAGCAGGCGCCATCGCCACCGACGGTCGCGAGCAGCGGGAGCGAGGCGGTAGCCGGCTGGGGGTTGGCGGGGTCGTCGTCCTTGACCGTGTAGATCTCCCACGGCGCACCGGCCGGGTCATGCACCCAGACCTTGTCCTGCAGTGCGTAGCAGCAGGTGGTGTCCTTCTCGTCGAAGGTCGCCAGGCCGGCGTCGCGCAGCCGGGCCGCGCCCTCCTCGACGTCCTCGACGGAGGCGACCTCGACGCCCAGGTGGTTCAGTGCGCCCGCGACGCCGGTCCCGCGGGTGTCAGCGGGGACCTCGATGAGGACGAGCTTGAGCGGCGGCTCGGTGATCGCGAAGTTCGCGTACCCGGGCCGGCGCTTGTGCGGCTCGACGCCGAACATCGTCGAGTAGAACGTGACCGAGGCCTCGAGGTCGGACACGTTGAGCGCCAGCTGGACTCGCGACATGCTCACCACTCCATCTACATCGACGATCGTCTACATTGACGTCTGTCGAAGCATCCTCGCGGAACGTATCGACGAATGTCAATGTCCCAGGTGTGTCGGTGAACGACAGGTGAAGGAGACGTGACGTGGCCACGACGACACGCACGCGCAAGGGTGTGCTCCTCGACGGTCCGGAGTGCTGCCCGTCGGGTCTCACCGAGCCGATGGACCGCTCCTCCGCCGAGGCGCTCGCCCAGCTACTCAAGGCCGTCTCCGATCCCGCCCGGCTGCAGCTGATCGCCCTGATCCGTGCCAGCGAGGCTGGCGAGTCCTGCGCCTGCGACCTGACTGAGCCGCTCGGCCTGTCCCAGCCGACCGTCTCGCACCACCTCAAGATCCTCACCGAGGCCGGCCTGATCACTCGTGAGAAGCGCGGCACCTGGGCCTGGTACTCCGTGGTCCCCGAGCGCCTCGCGGAGATCGCCTCCGTCTTCCGCTGAGCCGACGATGACAGGAAGGGCCGGACCCGTGGATGTCGAGCTGCAGTACTTCGACGGCTGCCCCAACTGGACCGTCGCCCAGGAGCGACTCCTGGAGGCGCTGCGACGGGCCGGGCACGACGACGTGTCGATCGTTCTGCGCCGGGTCGAGACCCATGAGGACGCGGTGGCGGCGAACTTCCGTGGCTCGCCGAGCTTCCTCATCAACGGCACCGACCCGTTCCCGACCGGCGAGGGCGCTCCCGGTCTGAGCTGTCGGGTGTACCGCAGCCCAACCGGACTGTCCGGCTGCCCCAGCGTCGAGGACCTGGTGACCGCACTCGGCTGAACGACCACTCGTGTTCCGTAGGTCACAACCCGCTCCCCGGCGGGATTGAACGCCACGCCCAGGACGATACTTCAGTTGTGATTGTAGCAACGAGCACTGAACTGTCCTGGTCGGCTGTAGACGCCGATGCGTCCGTGAGCCTGCTCCAGGCCGTCGCGGACCCGGTCCGGTGGACCGTGCTGCACCGTCTCGCGGTCAAGCCGTCGTGCGTGTGCGACATCCAGGAGCACGTGCCGATCGCGGCGAACCTGCTCAGCTACCACCTCAAGGTCTTGCGCGAGGCCGGTCTGGTCACCGCGACCCGCCGCGGCAGGTGGATCGACTACGCGCTCGCCCCCGACGCGCAGGCCCGGATCACTGCCGCGCTGCCGACGAGCCTGGGTGGCGATCGGTCATGACCCTGCTCGAGCGGATGCCGGAGACCCGCCGCGGCCGTGGACTGACCCTGGCCGTCGCCGCGGTCGTCTGGTTCGCGGTGTATCAGCTCAACGAACACCTGTGGGACTGGGTCCTCTTCAACGGGTTCGGGATGGACCCCACCGCGCGGGTGACCGAGACGATCCACTTCTTCGTCTACGACTCGATCAAGATCACCCTGCTGCTCGTCCTCATCATCTTCATCGTCACCTTCCTGCGCTCCTACATGAGCGTCGAACGGACCCGCGCGATGCTCGGCGGGAAGCGCGAGGGCGTCGGCAATGTGATGGCCGCCGGCCTCGGCGTCGTCACCCCGTTCTGCTCCTGCTCCGCCGTCCCAGCGTTCATCGGGTTCGTCGCCGCCGGCGTCCCGATCGGGGTGACCCTGAGCTTCCTCATCGCGTCCCCGATGGTCAACGAGATCGCCATCGGCATGCTGCTCACCCTGTTCGGGGTGAAGATCACCGCCATCTACATCGGCACCGGTCTGGTCATCGCGATCGTCGCGGGCTGGATCCTGGGACGCCTTGGTGTGGAGCGCTGGGTCGAGCCGTTCGTGTTCGAGACCAAGCTGCGCGGCAAGGCCATCGACCCCGCCGCCGGACTTACCTTCGACGACCGAGTGGCGATGGGCGTCGAGGAGGTCGGCACCATTCTGCGCAAGATCTGGCCCTACCTGCTCGTCGGCATCGGCCTGGGCGCGGTCATCCACGGCTGGGTGCCCACCGAGTTCTTCACCACGTACGCCGGACCCGGTTCCACCTTCGGCGTCCTGGTCGCTGTCGGTATCGGCATCCCGCTCTACTCCAACGCCGCGGGCATCATGCCGCTGGTCCAGGCCCTCTACGAGAAGGGCCTGCCGATGGGGACCCTGCTCGCGTTCATGATGGCCGTCGTCGCGCTCTCCCTGCCCGAGATGATCCTGCTCCGCCGAGTCCTCAAGCCCCAGCTCCTCGCCGCCTACGTCGGCGTCGTCGGCACCGGGATCGTCCTTGTCGGCTACCTGTTCAACTTCCTGCTCGCTGCTTGACTTCGCCCCACCACCAAGGAGAACACGATGATCATCAAGGTCCTCGGCCCCGGCTGCACCAACTGCAAGAACCTCGAACGCGTCACCCGCGAGGCCGTCGCCGACCTCGGGCTCGACGCGACGATCGAGAAGGTCGAGGACTACGCCGAGATCGCCGGCTACGGGATCATGTCGACCCCCGCCCTCGTCGTCGACGAGGAGGTCGTCGTCTACGGACGCGTCCCCAAGATCGCCGAGCTCCGCGCCCTGCTCGCCCCCGCGACCGCATAGCCGCCCGGCCATGACCAGGCCCGGCACAGACGCCGTGGCCCCCAGACCCGCCCTGCCGTAACCCCCGCGGACGGTCACGAGTTCGAGCACGGCGTCGACGCCGGAAGGGCCGGCCAGCGCCGAGCCCTGGGCTGGGCACTCGGGCTCAACGGTGTCCTCCTGGTCATCGAGGTCTCCGGGGGGATCGTCTTCGGGTCCCTGGCCCTGCTCGCCGACGCCGCCCACCTGGTCTCCGACGTCGCCGGCCTCGCCATCGCGCTCGGCGCGGTGATCCTGGCCGCGCGCCCGGTCAGCACCCGGCACAGCTTCGGCTTCGCCCGCGCCGAAGTGCTCGCCGCGCAGGTCAGCGCATTGCTGCTGATCGCCGCCGGCGGCTGGATCCTGTTCGAGAGCATCACCCGACTCACCGACCCGGTTCCCGTCGACGGTGCCGGGCTGGCCGCCGTGGCCTCCTTCGGTCTGGTCATCAACCTCGGAAGTGCGCTCCTCGTCCACCGCTCCCAGGGCGAGAGCCTGAACATGCGGGCCTCGTTCGTCCACCTGGCCACCGACGCCGCCGGATCCCTCGGCGCCGTCCTGGCTGGTCTGCTCATCCTCAGCTTCGGCTGGCTGCGCGCCGACTCCCTGGTGTCCATGGCCACCGCACTGCTCGTGCTCTGGGCCGGCTGGGGTCTGCTCCGCGACACCACTCACGTGCTGATGGAAGGCACCCCACGTGGCATCGACAGCGAACGGGTCCGGGACGCGATCCTCGCCGTCGACGCAGTCACCGACGTGCACCACCTCCACCTGTGGAACCTCGCCTCCGACATCCCCACCTTGTCCGCGCACCTCGTGCTCGCCGGAGGGCCCAGCCTCCGCGAGGCCCAGCGCACCGCCGAGAGCGTGCGCACCACCTTGACCGAGCACTTCGCCCTCACCCACATGGCTCTCGAGCTCGAATGCGCCACCGACATCAGGGAATGACTCCTCCGCACACACGAACAGGAACCCGCGATGAGAACTGAGCAGAACGCTCAGATGACGAACTCGGCACCACCCACGCCCACCGCGACGCCGCCCGAGGGACTGCAGCGCCTGCGCGGGCTGCACCCGGGCTGGTTCGCCGCGGTCATGGGGACCGCGATCCTCGCAGTCGCCACCTACGACAACCCCGGAAACGTCGCCGCCCTCCAGAGCGCCGCGCACGCGGCCGGCGTCGTGATCGCGGTCCTCGCCTACCTGATCGCCGCCGTGTTGTCCCTCGCGTATGCCGCCCGTTGGATCCGGCACACCGACGCGGCGATCGCGGACCTGCGACACCCGGTGATGGGAGCCCTCTACGGGACCGTTCCCGGTGGACTGCTGGTCCTCGCTGTCATGACCTCGGTCATCGGACCGACCGTACTTTCCGACTCCGCTGTGACAGCGATCATCGCCACGCTCGCCGTCGTCGGCGGTGTCCTCGCGCTCGCGATCAGCGTGACGTTCGCCTACGTCCTGTTCACCGGCGAGGCACCGGCCGCCATGGTCAACGGCGGCTGGTTCATCCCACCGGTCGTGACGATCATCATCCCGATGGCGCTCGTCCCACTGATGCCCCACGTCACTTCCGGCACCGCGCGGCAGCTCCTGATGCTCGGGTACGCGCTCTACGGCATGGGGTTCCTGCTGTTCCTGCTCGTCATGAGCCTGCTCCACGACCGCCTCGTTCTGCACCCCCTCCCAGGCGCACCGATGGCCCCATCGCTGTGGATCGGCCTCGGCCCGGTCGGAGTCGGAGTGCTCGCCCTCCTCGCGCTAGCCCACGCCGGAGCACCCCTGTTCGGATCAAGCGCAGCGACGGTCACACTCATCAGCCAGCTCGCAGCAACCGGGCTGTGGGGATTCGGGATCTGGTGGCTCGCCGCGGCGGTAGCGCTGCTCGTGCGCTACCTGCGAGCCGGCGCACTGCCCTACAACCTGGGCTGGTGGGGATTCACCTTCCCCCTCGGCGCATTCACCGTCGCCACCTTGACGCTCGCCCGAGCCTGGGACACCAGCCTCATCGAGTGGTTCGGCGTCCTGCTCTACGCCGGCCTCCTCACCTTCTGGGTCGTGGTCAGCGCCGGAACAGTTCGCGGAGTGCGCAGCGGCCTCGTCTGGCGACGATGATGAGCGGGGCGGCCGGCACAGCTCGGAAGGGCCACACCGGAGATGCGGGTGCGGACGATCCATGACCCCGCCGATCTCGACGCTAGCGCCAAGATCATTTGACACCAACCGTGACACCAACGCTGGTCAAACAGTCCCAGATGTTCCTGGACGTCAAGCGACGAAAAGCGTGGCAAATACTGGAAATCTCGTACTTGCTTGAACCGGCCAGAACCCGCCTTTTCGACCCGTCAGGTCGTGGGTTCGAGCCCCACCCGCCCCACAGGCCCTTCCAGGGCCGATACCCGAATCAGGTCCCTGTGAGTCGGGCCAGCACTCCGAAAGGCCCGCGGCGAGCCCGTGAAGTCCCCGCGAGCCGGGCTGGGCGTCAAGCCCAACTCTCGCCGAACAGAACCTCACCGGCTGGCTGGCCGACGTCGTCGCCCTCGTCATCGGCCGACAGCGGAGCGGGTTGCTCATCAGGGCGGATGAACAAGCGGGCTCCCTTGATCACTTCCACACCCGGGATCCGGTACCAGGGTTCCCCGGACTCGTGGAGGATCGCATACAGGGCGTTGGCGGGAGTTGCGATAGCCATGGCGGCATCCTCGTCCGTCTCCTCGTCACGATTGCGACGATGCGCTGCACGTCCCGCGTCGAGCAAGGCCCCTGGGTCGACCAGCGCCAGGTCCCACCGGGAGACGACGGTCAGCGGGTCACCCTCCGTCAACTCCTCCCAGCCGTCCTCGTCGTCATCTGAGCCATCGAGGTCCGGGTCACCAACCAGCACCGCAGGGAACGTCCCCGTGTGATCGAAGACGCGCTCGCTCCACTCTGTGATCAAACGTTCGACAGCCTCGTTGGCGGCAAACAGGGATGGCATCTCGCTGCTGCCTCCTCGCAACGCCCCGACGAAGGCAGCGTGGGATCGAAGCGCATCAACCAATGCGTCCACAGCGGCGTTGATTGCTCCACTCGTCTGCTCACTGAACTGCTGCGGCTCGTCGGCCTCGTCCACCGGTCTGACCTCCCTCTCGTGGGCGTTGACGCTACTGCGCGGCGACCTTCTTGATCCATTTCGCCTTGATTCTCTGTGTGTACGCCGCTGCCGTGGCCCACACTCCAGACACGTCCAATAGCGTTTGACGCGTGGCACGTCGTCGGCTCATGCCTGACAGCTGTTTCGGCTGATGCCTGACACTCCCGGCCCGCCGGAGGTCGCCGGCGGGCGCGGCGGGAGGACCCCGGACCGCATGGTGGCGGGGAGCGGGAGCCGAGGCCTCAGGTCGAGGTGCTGCAGTCGGCCGTCGTCGCGACGGTGGAGAGCACGTCGGTGAACTGCTGCTTGGCGGTCGTGAGCCCGGCGCCGAGCTCGGCGGCCGTGGTGGCCTGCGAGAGCCCCTGCAGCGTGGCCTTCAGCGCGGTCACCTGAGGCTCGATCGCCGCCCGCTTCTCGGTCGCCAGGTTCTTCTCCGCGTCCACGAGCCCGTCGACCGCCGACGTGAGCTGCGACAGCGTCGTCTTGGCATCGCCGAAGTTGAGCGCCTGCACCTGGGTGACGAGGGTGTCGTAGGCCTTCTGCACGTCGGCCCGCGCGCTGCAGACCTGCTGCTCGGCGGTCGGCTGCGTGGACCCGGTGGAGCCGCACCCGGACAGGACCAGGCCGGCGGCGAGGACGAGTGCTGCGACGCGTGGGTGTGCCATCGGTGCCTCCGGTGTCGTGGTCCTCACCCTGGCACGACCGGCCTCGACGACGCCCGACGAGGAGCGACCTCGCCGGCCCCACGGCGATCGGCCCGGCACGCGGGGTGCCGGGCCGATCGGGCGTGCGGGGGAGAGGGTCAGGCGACGACCGCGAAGCCGCCGTCCCAGCCGACCTGCTCCGAGGCCGCGAGCGTGATCTGGAGGAACCCGAGCGCCTCGAGCTCCCGCGCCCGCTTGAGGGACCCGGCGTCGAGGGCCTTCAGCCCGCCGTCGGTGACGAGCGCGGACACAGCGGACTTGGCCTCCGCGTCGTCGCCGGCGATCAGGATGGTGGTCGTCGAGTCGCCGACCGAGCCCGAGGCCAGGGTCGCGGCGAAGGTGGTGTTGAAGGCCTTCACGACCTTCGACTCCGGCAGCGCGGCCTGCAGGTGAGCGGCGGCCGAGGAGTCGGCCGGCACCACGAGGCCGTCGAAGGTCGCGAAGTCGACCGGGTTGGTGACGTCCACCACGACCTTGCCGGCGAGCTGCTCGCCGCGCTGCGCGACCACCGAGTCCACGGCGGCGAACGGGACGGCGAGCACGACGACGTCGCCGGTGACGGGGGTGTCGGCGCTGTCGGTGTCGAGGACCTGGACCTCGCGGCCGGCCTTGCCGGCGATGCCGGCGAGGGCGGAGCCGATGTTGCCCTTGCCGAGGATGGTGACGGTGCTCATGGGGACCTCCGGGTAGAAGATTGTCGCATCAACTAAATCTGAGGCTACGAGGAATTAGTTGTCGTGTCAAGTAAGCGGTAGGATGCGGCCATGACCCGCTGGCTGGACGAGCGCGAGATGGCCGCCTGGGTGCGCCTCGCGGCTGTGATGGAGCTGCTGCCGGGCGTCCTCGACCAGCAGCTGCGCCGCGACTCGGACCTCACCCACTTCGAGTACTGGGTGCTCGCGATGCTCTCCGAGGCGCCCGAGCGCACCCTGCGGATGAGCTCACTCGCCTCGCGCACCAGCGGGACGCTGCCCCGCCTCTCGCACGTGGTCTCGCGCCTCGAGGGCCGCGGCCTGGTGGAGCGGTTCCCGTGCCCCGAGGACGGCCGGGCCACCAACGCGCGCCTGACCGACGCCGGCTGGGAGGTGGTCCGCGAGGCCGCGCCGGGGCACCTCGAGGCGGTGCGCGGCCACGTCGTGGACGCCCTCACCGGCGAGCAGCTCGACGAGCTGCGCGCCATCGCCGACGCCATCCTCGCCCGCGTGGACCCCGAGGGGCGGGTGACCGCGACGCTCACCCGGGCGTCGGACGACGCCTCCCGTGCGGCAGCGGGCCCGGCAGCCGCGGGCTGACGGCGTCCGCCGGGCCCGGAGGCCGGGACCGGACCGGTTGACAGTCCTGCCGACGGTGACAGGAGACTCGCGGCATGAGCGACGACGACGCCCCCGGCGCGGCTCGGCAGAAGGTCACGCCCTGCCTCTGGTTCCGCACCGACGGCGAGGCGGCGCTGCGCCTGTACACCTCGCTCGTCCCGGGCTCGCAGATCACCTCGCTGCAGTACTCGCCCGGCCCCGACGGCGAGGCCACGCTGCTCGCCGGCTTCACCCTCGGTGGCGTCGAGTACCGCGCCATCGGCGGTCCGGCCGAGTTCGGGCCCACGGAGGCGTTCTCGCTGTCGGTGGCGTGCGCGGACCAGGCCGAGGTCGACCGGTACTGGGACGCGCTGGTCGCCGACGGCGGCGAGGAGGGCCCGTGCGGCTGGCTCAAGGACCGCTGGGGCGTGTCGTGGCAGATCGTGCCGGACCGGCTCGGCGAGCTGCTCGCCGACCGCGACCCGGCGCGGGCCGGTGCCGCGCTGCAGGCGATGTTCGGCATGACCCGCATCGTGGTGGCCGACCTCGAGGCCGCGGCCGACTCGGCCACGCAGTCCTGAGCGGCTGAGACGTCGCTGCCGCGAGAGCCCGTGCGGCTCAGTCGATCCGCACGACGAGGACGGCCATGTCGTCCGGCGCCGAGCGGCGGAAGCGGCGCACCGTGCCGATCACCTCGCGCGCGAGGTGGGCGGGGTCGTGGTCGGTCTGCTCCACGAGCAGCTCGATCAGCCGCTCGTCGCCGAACTGGTCCGCCACCTCCGCCCCCTTCGCCTCGATCACGCCGTCGGTGTAGAGCACGACGACGTCCCCCGGCGCCAGGTCCACGGTGGTCAGCGGGTGCGACACGGTGTCGAACGCGCCCAGCAGCGTGCCCGGCTCGCCGAACAGCGAGACCCGTCCGTCCTGGACGAGCACCGGCTGGCAGTGCCCGCCCAGCGCGAGGGTGAGCCGTGCGCCCCCCTCCGTGCGCCGCAGCCGCAGGCACGCCGCGGTGAGCAGCGAGGGCGCCTCGTCCCGCGACGCCGTGCCGAGCAGCGTGCCGTTCAGCCGGCGCAGGGCGCGGTCCGGGCTCAGGTCGCCGGCCAGCGCGCGCAGGGTGTGCCGGGCGAGCCCGGTGAGCCCGGCCGCCTCCACGCCTCGGCCGACGACGTCGCCGATGACGAGCACGAGGTCGCCGTCGTCGGCCTCGAACACGTCGAGGAAGTCGCCGCACACGTCGAGCGAGGTGTCCGCGGGCTCGTACGCCGAGCCGAGGGTCAGCCAGGGGACCTCCGGGAACGGAGCGGGCAGCAGCGACTCCTGGAGCCGCTCGGCGATCCGGGTCTGCTCCTCGAGGAGGGCGAGGTTGTCCAGCCGGGCGGCCAGGCGGCGGCAGACCTCCTCGTAGGCGCCACGGTCGGACTCCGCGAGCTCGTGCCCGGGCTCGACGGCGACGAGCATCACCAGGGGGCGGGGACCGGACCACCGCACCGGCACCGCGAGGCCCTCCCGGCTGGGCCGACCATCCTCGAGGACCGTGAACGCGACGACGGCCCGCTCGTGGGCCGCGGTCTGCGCTGCGGCGTTCGCCTCCTCGGAGTGCAGCGGCGACCCGGGCTCGACCGGGGCGTCGTCGCAAGCCCCCTCGAAGCGGCACCAGTCGGCCCGGCCGGCCAGCACTGCTCGGCGCACCATCGCCACCGCCCGGTCGGCGTCCGCCGCGGAGTCGAGCACCCGGCCCACCTCGGACAGCAGCACGAGCCGCTCGCGCCCGCGCTCGGCCCGGTGCCGCTGGGCCTGCTCGTCCTCGATCAGCCGGGCGCGGTCGATCGCTGCCGCGGCGTGCCCGGCCAGGGCCTGGAGCAGCACGAGCTCGTCGTCGTCGACGTCGTGGGGCTCGTCCCACCCGAAAGCCGCGATCCCCACCGCCCGGCCGCCCACGGTGAGGAGCACCGTGACCCACGCCTGCTGCGTGATGCGGCGGGCCTGGAACGAGGGGAAGCGCTCGTCGCGCTCGCGTCGCGAGCGCACCACGACCGGCTCGCCCGTCTCGAGCAGCTCGAGCGCGACGTCCGAGTCGGTCACCGGCCACGTGGTGCGGCGCGTGACCTCCTCGGAGTCCAGCCCGCAGGTGGCCAGCTGCGTTGCCCACGTGCCGGAGGCGTCGAGCATGTGGATCGTCGCCGCGTCGGCCCCGAGCTCGTCGCAGGCGCTCTGGGCCACGAGGTCGCCCGCCTCACGGACGTCCGTCGTGTGCGCCAGGTCGCTGGTGAGCTGCTGGAGGCTCTGGAGCTTCAGCAGCGCCCCCTGCGCGCGCCGGCGTGCGCGCATCTCGTCGCGGGCGGCGAGGGCGCGCTCGAGCGCCGAGGCGACGAGCTCGGCCACCGACTCGCTGACGGCCACGACCTCGTCGGTGAGGTCGGCGGACGACAGCCAGCCCAGTCCGAGCGCCCCGACCCGCACCCGGGCCGTGCGCAGGGGTGTGACCAGGAACGCCTCGTGCGCCACCTCCACCCCGGCCAGCGCCGGGTAGCGCGCGTCGCGCTCGGCGAGGGAGCGCAGCACCACCGTGCGGCCCTCGCCCGCCATGGCGTCGCGGGTGGGCAGGGGCGCGTCGAGCGGGTACGCGGCGAACTCCTCGGCCACCTCCAGCGAGGTGCTGCGCGAGGACACCAGCCGCAAGGTGTCGCCGTCGGGGTCGAGCAGCGAGACGTTGACCAGGTCGGCCCCGAGCAGCGACGGGCAGTGCTCGAGGAGGACGTCGAGGACCTCGGACGGGTCGCCGGCGGCGGCCAGCCGGGAGGTGAGCGCGAGCAGTGCCGGGGCGATGTCGCGTCGTGGGGGAAGGGACAGCTGCTCGGAGGTCGCCACCTATCACCCCTGTCGCGCTCGGGTCGGTTCCACCAGGATCGTCGTGCAGACGCGTCGGCACAGGGTCGTGCCGTCGCACCGTCGCTCGGCACACCCGGGTCGACAGTGCCCACTCTCCGTGCTCGCCGTCCGGCGCTCCGCGCAACCTTCCGGAAAACGGACGGCGATGCGAGGGTGGGGGTCCCGCCGGTGTGAGGTCGGGCGGTCCGGCACCGGACCGCCGGGCAGCAGCAGGAGGAGAGCACGTGCGCCGCTACAAGGGAGTCGAACGCTGGTCGCCCGGACCGGGCCGAGGCATGTTCGAGGTGGGCCGCCCCATCAGCGGCGACCTGTCCGTCCTGTGGTTCCAGGCGCTCTACGAGACCCCTCTGCTGTTCTCCGGCATGCTCGACGAGCACGGCCGGGTCCTCGACGCGAACCACACGTCGGTCGAGGGGCTCGGGCACGACCGCGCCGCCGTCCTGGGCGTGCGCTTCTGGGAGTGCGGCTGGTGGTCGCCCGACCCCGACCTGGCGGCGGCCGTGCACGGCTGGGTGGAGCAGGTGCTCACCACGGGGCAGAGCCTGCGCGTCGTCACCGCCTTCTTCCACGGCGACGGCCGCGAGGGCCTCATCGACATCGCTATGCACCCGCTGGTCGACCGCGAGCTGCACACCGAGCCGACCCCCTACATCGTGGTCACCGGTGTCGACATGACGAACTACGTCGCCCCCTCGCCGGAGGCCGTCCTCGGGGAGTGACCGCGGTCGCGCGCCTCAGCGCACGCGCAGCAGCGCGGCGTAGAGCGTGAGACCGGGGCCGAACGCCATCACCACCAGGTGCGAGCCCGAGGCCGGACGCCGTGCGGTGAGCACCCGGTCGAGCACGAGCAGCACCGTGGCGCTCGAGCAGTTGCCGAACTCGCCCAGCGTCTCTCGCGACTCCGCGAGCGCGTCGTCAGGCAGCCCGAGCCGGTCCTGCACGACGTCGAGGATGCGCGGGCCGCCGGGGTGCACCGCCCAGCCGGCGACCTGGTCGATGCTCGTGCCGTGCCGGCCGAGCAGGTCGTCGACCACGCCGCGCACGTGCAGCGCGAGGACGTCGGGCACGCGCGGCGAGAGGCCCATCCGGAAGCCGAGGTCGGTCACGTCCCACGTCATGTGGTCGCCGGTCGCGTGGTCGGTGAGCGCCACGACGTCGACGACCTCGACACCGGGGCCCGAGGGCGACACCACGACGGCGGCGGCGGCGTCGCCGAACAGCGCGTGCGCGACCATCTGCTCGAGCTCGTCCTCGTCGGCGTGGCGCGCCGTCGTGGTGGGCGCCGCGGGCTGGGCGTGCAGGCTCGTGAGCTCCACGCACAGCATCAGCGCCGGCCGCTCCCGGGCCACCGCGTAGTCCGCGACGGCGCCGAGCCCGGGGAGTGCTGCGTAGCAGCCCATGTGGCCCACGAAGAGCCGCTGGACGCTGTCCGCGAGCCCGAGGTCGCGCGCGAGCATGAGGTCGATGCCCGGCGTCGCGTAGCCGGTGCACGAGACCACGGTGAGCAGGCCCACCTCGGCCGCGTCGGTGCCGCTGTCCTCGAGCGCCGCGGACGCGGCGCCCTTGGCGAGGGGCAGCGCCTCGTCGGCGAAGCGGGACATCCGCGCGGCCGTCGACCAGCCGCTCACGTCCTCCACCCTCGGGTCGACGACGCCGTGCCGCGTGCGCACCCCCGACGACGCCCACACCGCGCGGGCCACGCGGTTGCCGGACCAGTGCTGCTCGAAGAAGCCGTCCCACAGCTGCTGCTGGTCCATCCGCGGCGGCACGGCGAACCCGCGGCCCACGACCGCGGCGCTCACCATCGCGGCACCTGCGCCGCGTTGTCGGGATCGACGCCGAGCACCGCGGTGCCGAGCCAGTCCGCGCACACGTCGCTGGTGGCCGGCTGGAGCGAGCCGCAGCGCGCGTCGCGGAAGATGCGCTCCAGCGGGTTGCCGCGCCGCGTGGCCGAGGTGCCCGCCGCCTCCAGCACGGACGCCGCGACGTCCATGGCTGTCTCGCCGGCGGTGAGCTTCGCCCGCCACACCCACCGGTTGGTGTCCGGGTCGCCCGGCGCCTCGTCGACCCGCCGCGCGGCTTCCAGCACCACGAGCCTGGCCGCGGCGACGCGCGCCTCGGCCCGCCCGAGGCGGGCACGCACAGCGGGCAGGCGCTCGAGCCCGCGCGTGCGCGCGTGCTCGACGCCGGCGTCGATCGCGGACTGCGCCACGCCGACGTACACCGCGGCGTAGGACGCGACGAGCCACTGCGGCATCACCTGGGCGAGCAGCAGCGCGATGCCCTCGACACCGCCCACGAGGGTGTCGGGGGAGACCACGACGTCGAGGTGCAGGTCGTGGGATCCCGTGGCGCGCATGCCCATCGAGTCCCAGGTCTCCTCGACGACCACGCCGGGACCGGCAGGCACGAGGAAGTAGCTGAGCAGCTCGCCGCGGCGTGCTGCGACGAGGTAGGCGTCCGCGTGACCGGCCCCGGAGCAGAAGGTCTTGGAGCCGCGGATGCGGAAGCCGCCCTCGACCGGCTCGTACGACGTCGTGATCGCGGACAGCCGCGAGCCCGCACCGCGCTCGGACATGGCGACGCCGAAGAACGCGCCGCCGACGGCGGCGGAGAGCACGCGGTCGCGCATGGCGAAGTACGAGTCGGGGACGCCCATCGCGCGTGCCACGTCGTCGGGCGTCGACGCGAGCGCTCCGGTGACGGAGCAGTGCATGTTGTAGACCAGGGCGGTCGCGCCCGCCCCCGAGGCGAGCGCCATGGCCACCTCGGCGTAGTCGGCGAACCCGGCCCCGGCGCCGCCGAGCCGCGTCGGGGCCATGAGTCCGAGCAGGCCGGCTGCGCGCAGGTCCGCGACGTCCTCGACCGGGAACCGCCCCGTGCGGTCGTGCTCGTCCGCACGTTCCGCGAGGGCGGGCACCAGCGAGCGTGCCGCGGCCAGCGCCTCGAGCGGCGTCGCGGGGCGGGCGCTCGTGGGACTCGTGGTGCTCATGGGGCCGCCTTCCGTCCGTGCGCCTGGAACAGTCCTGCGGTCGAGCGGGTGGGCAGCATGCGGACGTCGGGCCGCCGGCCGCGCAGCCAGGCGACGTAGTCGCGCGCCGAGGGGCGCAGCCCGTGCAGCGACAACGGCACGCCGAGCTGCTCGCAGAGCGCCACCATGGCCGCGCGGTCGACGAACAGGTCGCCATCGTGCAGGCGCGGCGGCGGGCCGGCGGGCATGCGCTCGCCCACGGTGATGGCGGAGAAGCGCCCCCACCACGTGTCCGCGATGGTGTCGATGACGAGCGTGCCCCCGGGGCGCAGCACGCGCACCGCCTCGCGCAGCACGGTGTCCGCGGCTGCGACGTGCTCGAGCAGCTCGCCCACCACGACGACGTCGGCCACCTCGTCGGCGAGCGGGAGCGCGTGCACGTCGCCCACCACCGCTGTGACGCCGTGCCCACGTGCGATCGCCGCCGAGACGGCGACCAGGTCGACGCCGACGACGTGGTGGCCGTGGTCGCGCAGGTGCGGCGCGAGCACCCCGCCCCCGCAGCCGAGGTCGACGAGCACCGAGCCCTCGCGCGCCGCGACGGGGACGAGCCGGGCGCGGGCGGCCGCGATCCAGTGCAGCATCGCGAACTTGCCCCGCGGGGCCCACCACTCGCCGCGCAGGTCGACGTACTGCTCGGGGTCGTTGCGCGGGCGCACCGGCGCAGAACGGACGAGGACCTCGTCCTGCGAGGTCCTCGGATGCTGAGCAGGCGCCCGTCCGCTCATGCCCGCCAGTATGCGCCGCACCGCGAGGCCGCGCAGCGGTCCGCGAGGATCGCGTGCTCGCCCGGCTTCCCACCGGATGGTGGACGGATCCTGGACGCGGACGGGGATTGAGCACGGCTCGTGCGGGTAGACGGCGCGCGGTCGGCGCGGCTGCGGTCGCGACGACGCCCGACGCGACCGAGGAGAGTCCGATGGCTGTGTGGTTGATGCTCGTGCTGGCTGCTGTCGTGCTGGCGGTGATCGGGCTGGGGACAGCCGCCTGGTGGCTCTTCGTGGCGGCGCTCGTGCTGCTGGTGGCCGGGATCGTCGCTGCCGTGGTGCGCTCGGGCCGGACGGGGGTGCGGTCATGACCGACGTCGCCTCGCAGGTGTCGCAGGGCGCGGACGCCGCGGCCAACAGCCGTCCCATGGGATGGCTGGCCCGCCTCGGCCTGACGGCGAGGGGGGTCGTGTACCTGGTCATGGGCTGGCTGGCGATCCTGCTGGCCACGGGCGACCACCACCCGGTAGACCAGCGCGGCGTGATCACCACGCTGATCTCGCAGCCGTTCGGCACCGTGCTGGTGATCGTGCTGGCCGTCGGGCTCGCGGCGTACGCCGTGTGGCGGCTCGTGGAGGCCGTCGCCGGTCCGAGCGGCGAGCGCGACACCTGGGGCGCCCGGCTCAAGTCCCTCGTGCGCGCGATCGCCTACGGCGTGCTGGCGTTCACCGCGGTGTCGGTGCTGCACGGCGCCCGCCAGACGCAGGCCGGCCAGCAGGGGCGCATCGCCGCCCACGTCATGAGCCAGCCCGGGGGGCGCTGGCTCGTGGGAGGAGCCGGCGTGGCCGTCGTCGCGGTCGGGGTCAGCATGGTGATCGAGGGGTGGAGCAAGAAGTTCCTGCGCTACTTCGGCTACCTGCCACCCCGCGCCCGCGGCGCCGTCGTGCTGCTCGGCCGCGTGGGGACCATCGCCCGCGGCCTGGTCTTCGCCGTGACGGGTGGGCTCGTCGTGCAGGCGGCGCTCGACACCAACCCGGCCAAGGCCGGCGGCATCGACACGGCCACCCGCACCTTGCTCGACCAGCCCTACGGCACGTGGCTCGTGCTCGCGCTCGGCGCGGGGCTCATGCTCTTCGGCGTGTACGCGCTCGCGGAGGCACGGTGGCGCCGCGTCAGCGACGAGGACGTGCGATGACGGCGCGTCCCGCCGGGTCGGCGGGCTCGGACGTCGGGAACCGCGAGGTCGTCGGCCGGCACAGCGCCACCCCGCCGTCGCCGTCGGACGAGGTCGCGCGGCGCGGCCCCTGGGCAGCGGCCGGACGCATCCTCGGGGGCGCGGTCGCGCTCACGCTGGGCCTGTGCCTCGTCGGCTGGCTGATCGTGGACCTCCTGACCCCGTCCGCGTTCACGCGCTGGGAGGACTCGGTCAACGAGGGCGCGGTGTCGATGTCGACTCCCACGCTCGACCAGGTGAGCTGGCTCGGCAGCCGGGTCGCCGACACCGTGACGGTCATCAGCGTGCTCGTCGTGGTCGGGCTGCTGCTGCGCGTGTGGCTGGGCCGGTGGACCGAGTCGTGGGTGCTGGTCGCGGCGATCGTCGGCGAGCTGCTCGTCTTCCTCGCCGTGACGTTCCTCGTGCAGCGCGACCGGCCCGACGTGCGCCACCTCGACGCCGCCCCGCCGACGTCCAGCTTCCCCTCCGGGCACACGGCCGCCGCCGTCGCGATCTACGGGTGCATCGCGGTCATCGTGTGGCGCAACGTGCGTCGGCGCACGCTCGCGGCGATCATCGTGACGTTGTGCGCCGCGATCCCGGTCTACGTCGCGCTGTCGCGGGTCTACCGCGGGATGCACCATCCCTCGGACGTGGTGATGGGCGCGATCGGCGGAGGGATCTGGCTCGCGATCGTGGTCACCACCCTGATGCCCGCGGGCAGGCTGGCCGAGGCCGGCCCGCCCGGACCTGAGGAGGACGTCGACGTGCGCGAGGTGCCCGCCGCGTGAGACCGCAGCGCCACCGCCGGGCCTCACCCGCGGAACGCGAGCCCGACGACGCAGCCGGCGCCGGCGGGGCGGACGACCTCGCGACCACCGTGGAGGGCGCGGTCGAGGAAGCCGTCTCGCCGACGGCGCCCGGCCACCGTGAGGGCTCCGGCGTGGTGCTCGACCTCGAGCAGGTCGTCTCGCGCCGCGCGCCCACGGTGCGCGTCTCGCTCGGGGTCGGGGTCGCGTGCGCCTGCGCCCTCGGCGTCCTCACCCTCGCCGTGGTGGGGCACGGGGGAGTGCTCACCGGCTGGGACGACGACGTGCACGCGTGGGTCGTGGGCGTGCGGGGGTCGGTCGACGTCGCCGTGGCGAACGCCGTGACGATCGGCGGCGTCACCACCTGGACCCTCCCGGCAGTGGGCGTCGTGGGGGCGCTCGCGCTGCCCGGCCGCCGGTCCGTGCGGGCCAGGCTCGGCGCCGGCCTGCTGCTGGCCGCGGTCGCCAGCGCCGGCGTGTACGTCGGCCTCCTGGTCAACCACGCCACCGGCCGGGCGCGACCGCCCGAGGTGGACTGGGCCGGCGCCGCCGGCGGTCCGTCGTTCCCCTCCGGCCACACCACGACGGCGACGCTCGTCGCGCTGTGCGCGGCGTGGGCCCTCTCGGCCCGCGTCACCGGCACCCGGCGGCGCCGCCTGCTGTGGGCCGGCGCCGCGGCGTACGCGCTCGCGGTGGGCTGGTCGCGGGTGTGGCTCGGCGTCCACTGGCCCAGCGACGTGGTCGGGGGATGGCTGTTCGCGACGGCGTGGTGCGCCGTCGCCGTGGCGGTGGCGAGCTGGTGGAGGGAGCGCGGCGACGACCGCGACTCGCCGGGAGCGCACGACGGCTGACCGCCACCGACCCCCTGCGACGACCGGACCCGTCGGCTCCCGTGCTGCGCACGTCGCCGGACGCGCCGGAGCGCGCCGCACGTGGGGCGTGCGACGCGCTCCGGCAGACCGCGGGGTGCGGCGGACCGATCAGTACCAGTGGGTACGGCCGCCGATGGTCCGGCCGGTCGTGCCGACCAGCGCCAGGACGGCCCCCACGACGAGCAGGATGATGCCGATGGTCCACAGCCAGGCGATCTTCGCGATGAGCCCGATGATGAGCAGGATCACTCCGAGCACGATCATGACTCGCTCCTTCTCCCGGCGACCCGCGTCGCCGCTGGTTGCGGGTTCCCGATCACGAGGCCTCGAAACATCAACGCTGGCAAGGGTTCCGCGCTGCTCTCAGGTGTCGCCGTCAGGGGACGGGACGGCAGCCGTCAGGCGTCGCCCGCCTGCTCGTCGGTGCGCTCGGCCAGGGTGCGGGCGAGCTCCTCGCCGTCGCGGACCGCGACGTCGTCGGGCTCCTGCGGGGACCCGGTGCTCGTGACGGCGACGTCGTCGCCGCCGGCGTGCGCAGGGTCGTCGCTGTCGTCCCCGTCGCCGAGGTCGAGCACCGGCTCGTCGGCCACGCGGTCGGGCCGGGCGAGGTCGTCGTCGTCCTCCTCGCGCCGGCGTCCCGCGAGCGCGGCCTCGATGGCCCCCTGCTCGAACGACGCGATCGACGCGTCCGCCTGGTCGGCGAGGTCGCCGCGTACGTCGTCCTGGCTCATGCGCCGTCCTCCTCGCTGTCCGGTCGTGCCGGGCCCGGCTGCGCGGCGCCCTGCTCCCGCTCCGTCGTGTAGCCGGACTCGCGCTCGTCGCCCGCGACCGGCTCGTGGCCGTCGTCGGCGACCCGGTCGCGGTGCTCGCGCTCGCGCCGCAGGCGCTCGTCGCGCGGGTCGTCCGGGCCGCGGGGGCGCAACGGTTCGTGCGCGGCGCCCCCGCGGCCGGTGGACGATGGGGTGTGGGTCACGAGGGCATCCGGTGCACCCCGGGGTCCTCGCGCACCTGGTCCGCCGCGTCGTGCAGCCCCGAGACCGCGGTGTCGCCGGCCTCGCGCACGGTGGCGCCCGCCCGCTCGGCCACGGCGTCGCGCAGGTCGGCGCTCGCGGACCGGACCGACTGGCTCGCCTGGTCGAGGCCCACGGCGTCCGCCGTGCGGTGGTAGGTGTCGAGGATCTTGTCGTAGGCCGGCCGTCCGGCGCGCGCTCCCAGCACGTAGCCGACGGCTCCGCCGAGGGTCAGCAGCAGCACGAGCTTCTTCACAGGAGTCCCCTTCCTCCGGTCGGCGCAGGGCCGAACGTGCGGACGGCGTCGACGCCGCCCTGGTCGATCGGGCCCTTTCCCCGGACCCGATCGGCGAAACGGTGCCCGGCGCCCGGCATCAGCCCTGGTCCGGATGGTGGACACCCGACGCGGGCCGGTGGGATTCGCCACACGGTGCACGGTTTCCGGTCCGAGGTGAGGGGTACGCCGGGGCGTTGTCGTGATCGCTGCCCGCGGGCGGAGTCCCGCCCGGACCCCGGGACGAGCAGTACGCCGGCGCCCTGACGTCGTCGGCCCGCAGCGCGCGCCGCGCGCCGGACGAAGGATCGATCATGCACGTGGCCTTGGTGTCCTTGGACGAGGACGCGACAGCTGAGTGGGCTGTGCCCGCCGGAGAAAGCCTCGGCACGCCGGTGACCGGCCTGGCTGGGGAGCTCGTGGCGCGCGGGTACGACGTGTCCATCGTGACGATGTGCGAACCCACCGGGATGACGCTGTCGTACGAGCACGAGTCGAGCGCCCGCCTGGACGTGCTGCGGGTGGGGCACCGCGAGAGCCTGCCGAACGGGCGGCTCGACGGGCTGTGCACCTCGTTGCGCGCGCGCCGCCCCGATCTCATCCACGCGTTCGGCGCCGCCGCCGGACGCGTGGCCGAGCGGGTCGCCCGCAGCCTGCGCGTGCCGTGGGTGTGGACCCGTCGTGACGGCGCGCCGGCGCAGATCGAGGGGACCGAGCGGTTCTGTCCCGCCGGCGCGGACCGCATCATCGTCTCGACGTCGTGGGAGGTCGACGTGCTCGCACGCGACGGCGTGCCCCGGGACAAGTGCGACGTCGTCCCGCTGAGCATCGTCGGCGACGTGCGCGGCTCCTACCTCGAGCCCTCGATCGCGAACCGCGCGTCGCGGATCGCGACCGTCGCCGACGACACGGGCGAGGGGCTCGCGGACCTCGTCCGCGCCCTGCCCAACCTCCCCGCGGCGCACCTCACGGTGGCGTGGCAGCGCTCGCGCGGCGGCACCAGCGCCGCGCTCGCGGACCTGCGCGTGCTCGGGGCCCAGTTCCACGTCGCCGACCGGATCAGCGTCCTCCCGGACGCGACGCCCTCCCGGGTGCACGACGCGCTGTGCCGGGCCGACCTGGTCGCCTACACGCCGCGGCGCGACCCCTCGCTGCGGGTCGTCTCGGCCGCGATGGCGTGCGGCGTGCCGGCGCTCGTCACGAGCCTCGGGGGCACCGACGAGCTGGTCGAGCACGGCGTCACCGGCCTGTGCATCCCGCCCGGCGACCCGCGGCGCATCGCGTCCGCAGTGCGGATCCTCGACGACGCGCCGGAGGTGCGCTCCTCCATGTCGCGTGCCTCGCGCAAGCGGGCGCGCGAGCTGTTCGACCAGGCGCGCATCGCGGACGGCACGCTGGAGTCCTATGCGGCGGCCGGCGCGCCGGTCGCCGTCGCCGTGCGGGGCGGCCGATGACCGCCCCGTCGACGCGTTTCGCCCCACGGCCGACGGGTACCGGCAGCCGCATGGACCGGCAGACGCTGCGCGCGGGCTCCGTCGTCTCGTTCGAGTACGACGCGCCCGCCTCCTTCGACCGGCCGTCCACGTGGCGGTCCGAGCTGTGCGAGGTGCTGGTGGCGTTCGGAGGTCTCGAGCGGCCCGACGACGTGGTCGTCGTCGCCGGCGAGCTCGTGTCCAACGGCGTCGAGCACGGCGGCGGCGTCGAGCGGCTGCACGTGTCCGGCTCCCCGGACCACGTGCTCGTCGAGGTGAGGGACCGGCGTGCGTCCATGGGTGCTCCGCACCCGCTCGCGGCCCACGCCGACCGGGGCCGGGGGCTGGAGATCGTGAACCGCCTCGCCGACTCGTGGGGCTGGCGGCCGGAGCCGGGCGAGGCAGCGGGCAAGACCGTGTGGGCCCGGTTCGCGACGGCCCCGGAGGACGGCGCGTGACGTCGCCGAGCATCGCCCTCGTCGTCGACCCGCGGGACCCGCCGCCCCCGTGGCGCCTGGACCTGCTGGGCGGCGCCCTGCGCGCGCTCGGCCACCCCGTGGTGCTTCAGTCCGGGCCGTCGCTCGACGGGGCGGACGTCGTGCATGCCTTCGGCCGGCGTGCGGCCGAGGAGGTCCTGTCCCGGGCCGCCCCCGGCACGGCCGTCGTCGTCTCGCTGCGCGAGGGCAGCGCGGACGACCTCGCGTCCGCCGTCGACGCCGTGCGCCGCGCGGCGGCGGTGCTGCTGCGCAGCAGTGCGCTGAGCGACCGGCTCGTGCGGGCCGGCGTGCCGCAGGCCCGGGCCGCCGTGCTGCCCGTCGGCGTCGACACCGAGACCTTCACGCGGCGCGGTGCCATGGCCAACCGCACGCACCGCCATCGGCTGGTGGCCGAGCTCGCGGCCGACCCGGCCGCGCTCGCCTGCGCCGTCGAGGCGGTGGCGGCCGACGAGTCGGTCGAGCTGGTCGTGCTCGCGCGCCACGACGCCATGCGCGCTCTCGCCGAGCCCGCCGAGCATCTCCGCACCGCGGCCAGGGCCGCGGGCGCGGGGGACCGCGTGGTGGTCGCCTGGCCGCACGACGCGCGCGAGAAGGCCTGGTGGATCAGGTCCGCGCACGCCGCGCTCGCGCTCGACCCCGCCCCGGGGCGGCCGGAGTTCGTGGCCGAGGCGATGGCGTGCGGGGTCGCCGTGGTGGCCACGCCGGTGGAGGCGCAGCGCGACCTCGTGGTGCACGGCGTCACGGGGCTGCACGTCCGGGAGCACGACACCGCCGCGGTGGTGCACGCCCTGCGCGACCTCGTCGCGGACGACTTCGCGGTCGAGGCGTTCGGGCTGGCGGGCTCGGACCGCGCCCTGGGCCGGTGCTCGTGGGAGCGCGTGGCCGTCGAGACGGCCAGCGCGTACTCGCGGTGCCTCGACAGCGCCCGTGGTGGGCAGGGGAGCGATGCGGACGACGGGCCGGAGGAGGCCGACGAGTCGGACGACGAGGCACCACCGGCCCGGGCGGAGGAGGCGGTGGCCCGCATCGCCTGACGAGCCGCACCCGCGACACACGACAGGACGGAGGCACGCCATGCACGCCATGCACGTCAGCAAGGTCGAGCACGCGTACGAGCGCCGCACCCGGGTGCCTCCGGCGCGGACGGGCGCCACGTCCGCTCTCCGGCGCGCGGCCGCAGGTCCGCTCGAGCCCGAGCGCCCGAGCGTGCCCGGCGTCCCCGGTCCGGCGACGCCCGGTCCGGACATCCCGGACGTCCCCACCGAGCCGGACATCCCGGGTGAGGTGCCGCCGGGCCCCGTCGGGCCGCCGTTCCACCCGTCGCCGACACCCCCGGAGGAGCCCGAACCCGGTGTGCCCCAACCGGTTTAGCGAGTTCGACCGCGGGTAGCCAACGCCCGCACCCGAGACGAGAGGAGCACTCATGAGCACCGAGGACAAGCTCAAGAACGCCACCGAGAAGGCCACGGGCGCGACGAAGGAGACGGTCGGGAAGGTCACCGGCGACGACTCGATGCGCGCCGAGGGCAAGCTCGACCAGGCCAAGGCCGATCTCAAGCAGAGCGGCGAGAAGCTCAAGGACGCCGTGAGCGAGTAGTGATGGCCCGCAGCTCGGACCATCCGGTCGGCCGGTCGTTCGTCGACCGGCCGACCGGCCGCGCCCCCCGGGTGCACCTGGAGGGCGATCTCGACATCGCCAACGTGGACATGACCGACGTGGCCCTGCGCGCGGTCGACCCGGCGGGCGACGTCGTCGTCGATCTCGCCGCGGCGCGTTTCGTCGACAGCGTGACGCTCTCGCGGCTGCTCCAGGCCGCGCGGCGGCACGACGCCGAGGGCGGCCGGCTCGTCCTGGCCGGCGCCCGCGGCGCCGTGCGCAGGGTGCTGTCGGTCACCCAGATCGACCGGCTCCTGCTCTACGCGGACTCCGTCGACGACGCCGAGGGGCTCCTGGCCGAGGACGCGCGCCCGCTCGGGCTCGGGGCCCGCGACCCCGACGTCGCGACCCGCGCCGCCGGGAGCACCGACGACGACGGCGGGCCGCCGTGAGACGCGTCAAGGTTCGGATCCGCCGGCCGGTGCTTCCCCTACCGGTCCGCCCCGGCCCGCGGCCCGGCGTCGTCGAGCCCGGGCCCGGCCTCGGGCAGACCGCACAGACGCCACCACCCGACACGGGACCGCCGATCGTGCCGAGCGGCCCCGACCCCGAGTGAGAACCGCACAGGAGGTACACCATGGGTATCGGCTTCAGCATCCTGCTCCTCGCCGCGGGCGCGATCCTCGCGTTCGCCGTCGACGCCACGGTCGCCGGCGTGGACATCCACACGGTCGGCTGGATCCTGATGGGCGCGGGCGTCCTCGGGCTGATCTGGTCGCTCATCCTCGTCTCGCGGCGCCGTGAGGTGGTCGTCGAGCCGCGCCACTCCGTGGCCGACACGGTCGTCACCCGGCGCCCGGTGGCCGACGAGCCCGTCGCCGTCGACGAGGTGCGCAACCCCGACGGCCTCTAGTACTGGCGCAGGACCCCGGTCGACGACCCCCGGTGATCACCGGGGGTCGTCGGCGTCCCGCCACAGCTCGCGGATCGTGGTGTCGAGCTCGCCGGCGACGTCGATCGACGCATGCCGGCCGCCGGAGACCACCAGCCGGCCGTCCACGACGACGGTGTCGACGTCGGACGCGAACGCCGTGAGCAGCACCTGCGCCGGGTCGCTCCCAGCGGTGCGGACGGTGTCGAGGCGCACGGCGACGAGGTCGGCGCGCATCCCCGGCTCGATGCGCCCGGCGTCGGGCCAGCCCAGCGACCGGTGCCCGGCCACGGTGAGGGCAGTGACGAGCTCGTCCGGTGCGAAGCGTCCCCGCTGGTGGCTCACCAGCCGTTCGTGCATCTCGAGGGCGCGCGCGTCCTCGATCAGGTCGATCACCGCGTGCTGGTCGGACCCGAGGCACAGCGGCGAGCCGGCGTCGCGCAGCGCCACCGCGGGCCCGATCCCGTCGGCGAGGTCGCGCTCGGTCGTCGGGCAGAAGCAGCTCGACGTGCGGGTCGACCCCAGCAGCGCGATGTCGCGAGCCGTGAGGTGCGTGGCGTGGACCGCGGTGGTGCCCGGCCCGAGCGCACCGGCCTCGTGCAGCAGCTCCGTGGGCGTGAGCCCGTAGTGCGCCAGGCACGACCGGTTCTCCGCGACCTGCTCGGAAAGGTGCACGTGCAGCGGCCGCTCGCCCACCGCCGCCACCACCGCGGGAACCTGGTCGCGCGGCACGGCGCGCACCGAGTGCACCGCGGCGCCGATCCGCGTGGTGGCGTCGTCGGCGAGCAGGTGCCAGCGCTCGGCCCAGGCGTGCGCGTCGCCGTCGCCGAACCTGCGCTGCTCCGGCGCGAGCGGCACGTGACCGTCGTCGCCGAGGCCGCCCGCGAGGTAGCACGTGTCGAGCAGCGTGAGCCGCAGCCCCGCCTCGCGTGCGGCCTGGCGCACCGCCTCGCCCATCGCGTTGGGGTCGGCGTAGGGCGTGCCGTCGGCCGCGTGGTGCACGTAGTGGAACTCGCCGACGCACGTGACGCCGGCGAGCACCATCTCGGCGAAGACCGCGCGGGCCAGCCGCGCGTAGCGGTCCGGGTCGAGCACGCGGGCCAGCCGGTACATGCGCTCGCGCCAGGTCCAGAACGTGCCGCCGTCGCCGTGGGTGCGGCCGCGCAGCGCGCGGTGGAAGGCGTGCGAGTGCGCGTTGGCGAAGCCCGGGAGCACGACGCCGGGCAGCTCGACCACCTCGTCGTCGACGACGTCGGACCGCGGGCGCACCGCGGTCACCCGCCCCGCGCTCACGACGATGTCGACGTCGGTCGCGACGCCGTCGCCGACCCACGCGGCGGCGCAGCGGTAGACCGTCACGACGCGCCCGTCGCGAGCGCGCCCACGACGGCGGCGAGGGCGCGCACGCCCTCGTGGCAGTCCTCGGCCTCGGCGTGCTCGTCGGGGGAGTGGGAGATCCCCGTGGGGTTGCGGACGAAGAGCATCGCCGCCGGGACCCCTGCGTCGGTGAGGATGCCGGCGTCGTGCCCCGCGGCGGTGGGGAGCACGGGCACCGGCCCGACCGCGGAACCGGCCAGCGCGCGCACGCGCTCGCGCAGCGGCAGGTCGAACGTCAGCAGCGGCGTGGTCGACTCCGTGACCACCTCGACCTGCGTGCCGTTCGCCCGCGCGCCGTCGGCGGCGGACGTGCCGATCCGGCCCACGAGGTCGTCGAGCGCAGCCTGGTCGGCGGCACGGGCGTCGAGCCAGGCCCGCACCACGGAGGGCACGGCGTTGGTGCCGTTCGGCTCGACCTCGAGCCGGCCGAAGGTGGCCCGGGCGTCGGCCGCCCGCGCGGCCTGCTCGGCCGCGATCGCCGTGCGCGCGTACGCGAGCATCGGGTCGTGCCGGTCCTGCATCCGCGTGGTGCCGGCGTGGTCGGCCACGCCGCGGAACGTGAGCCGGTAGCGCCCGTGCGGCCAGATCGACTCCGCGACGCCGACCGGCACGCCCTGGTCGACGAGGTTGCGGCCCTGCTCGATGTGCAGCTCGACGAACTCGCCGATCCGTGCGACCCGCTCCGGGTCCGGCCCCAGCGACCCCGGGTCGAACCCGGCGGCGGACATCGCCTCGGCCATCGTGCGTCCGTCGCGGCCCATGAGGCCGCGTGCGCGGTCGGCGTCGAGCGCCCCGGTCATCAGCCGGGAGCCCGCGCACGCGATGCCGAAGCGGGCGCCCTCCTCGTCGGCGAACGCGACGACCGCCACCGGGCGGTCCGGGGCCACGTCCGCCGCGCGCACGGCGTCGAGCGCGGCGAAGGCCGACACCACGCCCAGCGGCCCGTCGTAGGCGCCGCCGTCCGGCACCGAGTCGAGGTGCGACCCGAGGACGAGCGCCGGAGCGGAGGGGTCGACGCCGGCCGGCACCCACCAGGCCCACAGGTTGGTGTTGCGGTCGACCTCGACGTCGAGCCCGCGCGCCCGCGCGGTGGCGACGAACCACTCGCGGCAGTCGAGCTCGGCCCGCTCGAACGCGAAGCGGCGGTAGCCGCCGGTGCCGGCGTCCCGGCCGAGGGGAGCGAGCTCGGCCCACAGCCCGTCGAAGGTGCTCATGGCGTGGCTCCCGTCGCGATCACGCCCGCAGCGTAGACGGCCGAGCACGGCGCGGGTGGTCCGCCGATGCCCGCGTTCCGGGGGGACGCCGGACATCCGGGTGCCGGGGCGGGGAGACTGCGGGGCATGCACGAGCCGCCGTGGGGAGACGAGACCGAGATCACCGAGCTGGTCATGGGATGGGTGTCGCGACGCGTGGTGCAGCCCAGCGACCCCAAGACCTCCGCCGTCCCTCCCGACCAGCTGCACGCCGCCGCCGGTCGCACGATCACACCGCAGGGGATCGGTGCCGCAGCCGCGCTGGAGGTGTTCGACCGGGTGCTGGTGCCCGCGACCCGCGCCCAGGACGACGAGATGAACCTCGCCTACATCCCCAGCGCACCGACCCGGGCCGCGATCGCCTTCGACCTCGCCACGAGCGCCGCCAACGTCTTCGCGGGCCTGTGGGAGACCGGCGCGGGCGCGATCTTCGCGGAGAACGAGGCCCTGGGCTGGATCCGCGAGCTGCTCGGGTGGCCGGACACCGCCGGCGGCACGTTCGTCGCCGGCGGCACGTCCGGCAACCTCGCGGCCCTGCACGCCGCCCGCACCAGCGCGGCAGCTCGGCGCGGGGCGCGGCCCGAGAACGGCTGGGCTGTCCTGTGCACCGAGGGCGCCCACTCGTCGATCCGGGCCGCCGCCTCGGTGCTCGACGTCCGGCTGCGCGTGGTGCCCTCGGACGAGCAGGGGCGGCTCACGGGCGACGCCGTCGGCCGCGTGCTCGACGAGGACGACGGCGTGGCCGCCGTGGTGGCCAGCGCCGGCACCACGAACGCCGGCATCGTCGACGACCTCGACTCCACCTCGCGCGTCTGCGCGGAGCGCTGGGTGTGGCTGCACGTCGACGGCGCCTATGGCGGCGCCGCCCTGGCGGCGCCCAGCGCGCGGCACCTGTTCGCCGGCATCGAGCGCGCCGACAGCTTCATCGTCGACCCGCACAAGTGGCTGTTCGCGCCCTACGACAGCTGCGCCCTCGTCTACCGCGACCTCGCCCCGGCTCGCGCCGCGCACGCCCAGACGGCGAGCTACCTCGACGTCATCGACCGCGAGGCCTACAACCCGGCCGACCTCGCCATCCACCTCACCCGCCGGGCCCGCGGCCTGCCGTTCTGGTTCAGCCTGGCCACCCACGGCACCGAGCGGTACGCCGCCGCCGTCGAGGCCTCGCTCGCGACCGCGCGGGCCGTGGCCGCGCACATCGAGGCCAGCCCGCACCTGCGCCTGCTGCGCGAGCCGACGTTGAGCGTCGTGCTGTTCGACGTCCCCGGGTGGGGCGAGCAGGACTACCAGGACTGGTCGGGCCGGATGGCACGTGAGGGCATCGTCCTGTGCCTGCCCACCACGTGGGAGGGCGCGACGGCCCTGCGCCTGGCCTTCGTGAACCCGCGCACCGACCCCGACCGGGTGGCCGAGGTGCTCGACGGCATCGCCGGGTGGCGCACGGCCCTCGGGTGAGCGGGGGAGCCGGGGCCGGGCGGCCGGACCAGGTGAGCCCGTGTCCCGCGGTGCACACGCGGGGGAACATCGACGCAGAGTGACCGTAGTCGCCCGAATGACTACTCTGCGTTGCTCAGGTGACCCTCAGGTCCTGCCGATCCTTCCCTCGTGGCGGCTGGCCGGGTCCGTGTGACGTCGACGGTCAGGCTCTTCGGCGTGTACGCGGCCGTGAGCCTGGTCCTCGTGGCGCTGCTCGGCGCGGTGCTCGCCGCCAACCTGCGCGCCGAGACCGAGCGGCGCGGGATCGACCAGGGCGTGGCCGAGGCGCTGCTGCTCGGGCGCACCGCGATCGAGGCCCACCTCGACGGCCGGGCCTTCACCGAGCCGCTGTCGACCTCCGAGGTGGCCAACCTCGAGACGGTCGCCCGCCGCGCGATCGCCTCCGGCGACATGCTGCGGCTGCGCCTGCGCGACCTGTCCGGCCACGTGGTGTGGAGCGACGACGGCCTCGGCTACATGGCCGCGCCCGACGACGAGGTGCTCGAGGCCGCCCGCGGACGGACCGTCGCCCGGATCACGCGGCTCGGTGCCGATGGCCAGGACGTGCCGGCCACGGGCGTCGAGGCGATCGAGGTGTACGCACCCCTCCACGGCGGGAGCCCGCTGCACCAGCTCGGCGTGCTCGAGATCTACCTGCCGTACGGGCCGATCGTCACCGAGGTGGAGTCCGGGATGGGCCGGCTCTACCGCGACCTCGCCGTGGGCCTGCTGCTGCTGTGGGTGGGGCTCTTCCTCGTCTCGCTGGCCGTGAGCCGCGGCCTGCGCAGCCAGCTGCGGCTCAACCGCCACCTCGCCGAGCACGACCCGCTGACCGACCTCCCCAACCGCGCCGCCTTCCGCGAGCTCGTGGCCCGTGCCGTGGCCGCCGGCGACGGACCGGTGGCGGTGGCCATCGTCGACCTCGACCGGTTCAAGGAGGTCAACGACACCCTCGGGCACCAGTACGGCGACCACCTGCTCACCGAGCTCGCCGACCGGCTCCGGTCGCACATCTGCGGCCGGGACCGCGTGGCCCGGCTCGGCGGCGACGAGTTCGGCGTGGTGCTGCGCGACGCCGCCGACCCGGACGCGGCGCTGTGGCGGGTGCGGGAGGTGATCGAGAGCGAGGTGCGCATCGACGGGCTCCCGATCTCGCTCAACTCCTCCATCGGCTACGCCGTAGCCCCCGCCGACGGCCGCGAGCCCGACGCGCTGCTCCAGCGCGCCGACGTCGCGATGTACGTCGCCAAGTCACGCCACCTCGGCGTCGTGCGCTACGACGAGGCGCTCGACCACCACGACGCGGAGAACCTCGAGCTGCTCTACGAGGTGCGGCGCGCACTGCGGGAGAACGAGCTCGTGCTGCACTACCAGCCGAAGGTGCGGCTCGAGGACGGCGGCGTCGTGGCCATCGAGTCGCTGGTGCGCTGGGAGCACCCCACCCTCGGAACGCTGGCGCCGGACCGCTTCGTGCCGCTCGTGGAGCAGACCGACCTCATCGACGAGCTCACCGAGTGGGTGCTGCACCGAGCGCTGGGCGACCTCGCCTCCCTCGGCGGCCGCCGCGACCTGACGGTGGCGGTCAACGTGTCGGCGCGCAACCTGTCGCGCCTCGACTTCGCCGAGCGGGTGGCGGCGGCGCTCACCACCTCCGGCGTGCCCGCGGACCGGCTCGTCGTGGAGATCACGGAGACGGCCCTGCTGAGCGACCCGGCCCGTGCGGCCGTGGTGCTGCTGGCGCTGAGCGAGCTCGGCGTACGGGTGAGCCTCGACGACTTCGGCGTCGGCCAGACGTCGCTGGCCCACCTCGCCTCGCTGCCGGTCGACGAGCTCAAGATCGACCGGGGCTTCGTGACGGACATGGTCGACGACCACACGCACGCCGCCATCGTGCGCTCCATCGTCGACCTCGCGCACAGCCTCGCGCTGCGCGTGGTGGCGGAGGGCGTCGAGACGACGGCCGCCTCGAGCGCGCTGCGCGACGTCGGGTGCGACCTGGCGCAGGGGTTCCTCTACAGCCGGCCCGTGCCGCTGGCCGACCTGAGGACGGTGCTCGCCGACGACGTCGCCGTCCGCGTGCCCTGAGACCGACCCCGCACGCACGACGGGCGCGGAGCGGCGATCCGCCCCGCGCCCGTCAGTACGACGAGTCGTCCGTGTCAGCCGTTGATCGCCTTGGCCTTCAGGGCGTTGAACTCCTCCTCCGAGATGGCGCCCGAGCTCTTCAGCTCGTTGAGGCGCGCGATCTCCTCCGCGGGGCTGCGGCCCTGCGAGCCCGCGACGTCCTGGATGTAGGCGCGGGTGGCCTTCTCGGCCGCCGCCATCGCCGCGATCTGGCGCTCCTGCATGCCCTTGCCGCGCGCGATGAGGTACACCAGCACGCCGAGCCAGGGCAGGATGATGATGAACACGATCCAGAGGGCCTTGCCCCAGCCCCCGAGGTCGTCGCTGCGGAAGATGTCGCCGAAGACGGTGATGAGGACGTAGATCCAGAGGAAGAACAGCGCGATCCAGATGATGGACCACAGGACCTGACCGGTCCCGAACTCGGCAAGCGTGCTCATGGGTCGTGACTCTCCTGTCGTGATGCCTGGTGATGCGTGACGCCCCGGACCCTACCGGTGCCGACGGACCTCGGCGAAGCGATCGCCACGGGGACGGGGACCGCTGCGGGTCAGGACACGGCCTCGTCGGGCGCCGGGGCGGCGTCCCACCACAGGGTCGCCGTCTCGCGCGGGCCCTCGCCTCGGTGCGCCTCGAGGAAGCGGGCCACCTCGGGCTCGCGCTCGGCGGGCAGGCACAGCCGGATGCGCATGGCGCGGGCGTGCTCCTCGGGCGTCAAGGCGGTGCGCGACTCGAACGGGTCCTCGAGCCAGGTCTCGAGCCGCGCGTCGATGCCGGCCTCGCGGGCCACCTCGAGGCAGTCCTGCGCGGTGGGCACCGTCGGCCGCTCGAGCCCCCAGAACTCACGCCACAGGGGTGCCATGTGCGTGAGGGGGTGGTGCACGGGCAGCTCGACCACCACGCGGCTGCGGGCGTGCGCGGTGAGCGCGTGCAGGAACGGCGGGAGGTCCGCGACGTTGTAGACGACGTGGTGGCACACCACGACGTCGGCCACAGGCGTCCCCGGCGCCGCGTCCGGCCACCGGCCCTCGACGACCTGGTGGGCGACTTCGCGCTCGCGGGCCGCCGTCGCGAACAGCTCCAGCATCGAGGCCCGCTCGTCGACGCCGATCACCCGTGCGGCAGGCGGGACGAGGGCCATCGCGGCCCGCCCGCCGCCGCAGCCGACGTCGAGCACCGAGCCGCCGGCGGGGAGCGCCTCGCGCGCCCGGGCGTGCGACGGCGAGTCCGGGACGCCGGCGCTCGGCACGGTGAACATGGGCGCGGGCAGGATCCAGGGGGACTCGGGCGCGGCGGCGAGGATCTCGTCCGGGATCGCCCAGGACGCGAGGTCGTCGCGCCAGCGCTGCGCCGCGGAGGTCATGGCCGCACGGTAGCCGTCCGCGCGGCCCGGCATCCTCCTCGCGGCCGTCGGCCGCGCACCGCGAGTACGCCGAGAGTTCGCACGACGTTCACGCTCGCCTCCCGGCCCCGTGCGTCACACGGGTCACGCTGGACCCATGACCGACCGGCGGCTCGCCCTCGACGGGATGCGCAACGCGCGCGACCTCGGCGGCCTGCCCGTGGCCGGCGGAGTGTTCCCCCACCGGCTCGTGGTGCGCGGGGAGACCGTGGCGCACCTGACGCCGCGTGGCCTCGAGCAGCTGCGCGAGCTCGGGGTGGAGCGGGTGCTCGACCTGCGCGAGGCGGGCGAGGCGGCCGAGGACGGCGTCGGGCCGCTGGCGGAGCTCTACCGGCGCGGCGAGGTCGCCCACGAGCGGGTGCCCCTCATCGGCCTCGAGCGATGGCCGGTCGACCCCGTCGCCCCGGACCGCGACCCGCGGGTCGTCGCCGAGTCCTACCAGCGCTACCTCCGGCACGGCGGTGCGGCGCTGGCGGCCGCGCTCGCGCGCTTCGCGTGGTCGGACTCTGCGATGTACGTCCACTGCGCGGCCGGCAAGGACCGCACCTCCGTCGTGTGTGCCCTGCTGCTCAAGCTCGCCGGCGCCGGCGACGACGCGGTGGTGGCCGACCACGTCGCCTCGGCCGACGCGGTGCGCGACGTCGTCGCGCGGCTGGGGTCGCGCCCGGCCTACCGGCACCTGGCCGAGCCGGACTGGGACGCCCAGATGCCCTCGGCGGAGGTCATGGCGCTGTTCCTGTGCGGCCTCGAGCGCGAGGGCGGGGCAGCACGTTGGCTGCTCGACCGCGGCATGGACCCCGGCACGCTCGACCTGCTGCGGCGACGGCTCGCGGCCGTGCCGCCGCGCGACGTCGCGATCGCGGGCTGATCCGGCCGGTCAGTCGTGGTGGCCGTCCGTGCCGCCGTGGTCGTGGTGCCCCCATGGGCGCCCGGTCGACGTCGGGGTCGGCGTAGGCGACGACGAGGTGGTGGGCGCCGGTGCGGCGCTCGTGGTGGGCGCCGGCGCGGTCGCCGTCGACGTGGCCGACGGTGCGGGTGTCGCCGTGTGCCGGCCGTCCTCGCCCCCGGACGACGACGTGGGCGCCGAGGGTGTCGAGTGCTCGGACGTCGGGCCGGACCCGGACCGGGAGGGGCCCGAGGAGTCCGACGAGCCGGAGTGCCGGTCCGAGGACGACGGCTCGTGGCGCGGCGCGGAGGACGGTCCGGAGGGGTGCGTGCCCGACCGCCCGGGCGAGTCGGGTCGCGACGACGGCCGCGACGCCGCGGGGGAGGCGGGGGACTCGGGCGCCGCGGTCGGACCGGGGTCCGCCGCCGTCGGCGGGGTCACCGGGTCGCCCGTGGTGCCCGGCGGAGGCACCGGGTTGCCGTCGGCGTCGAGACTCACGAGCGCGATCACCACCAGGTAGTCGCGCTGCCACCGCGACCGCAGCGCGTCGCCGGCGTCGCCGGGGACCGCCTCGACGATGGGGTGCAGCACGCCGAGGCGGCGCACGATCGTCCCGCGGACGTCGTCGGCCACCCCGCCGGCCTGCTGCGCCTCCACGATGCGCACCTCGACGACGTCGAGCTGGTGCTCGATCATCGCGAGGTCGACGCCTGCGGCGCCGTCGGCCGCGGCGCCCCCGAACACCACCTCGTGCAGCGGGAACAGGAACGAGCCGGGTGCGGCCGCCGCGACACCGCTCGCCGCCACCACGAGCGCGGTAGCCGTCCCGGCCACCAGCAGGTGGCGGCGCAGGCGCTGCACCGGGGTGCGGCGAGGTCGCCGTGCTGCCCGCTCCGCGGCGGGCTCACCGGTGTCGGCCGAGGCCGCGGCCTGCTCGCGCACCCCCTCCTGGAAGGCGTCGAGCAGTGCCGTCACGGTCGCGCCGTCGACCGGCGCCAGCGCCGCGAGCTCGCGCTCGAGCTGGCCGAGCATCGAGCCGACCGCGGGCCCGAGCGGGTCGGCCGGGCCGAGTGCACCGGACGCGGCGGCGTCGAACCATGCGTCGGACTCGGCGAGCTCGCGCAGGTCGAACACATCAGCGCTGTCGTGGTCGGTGGTCATGCCGGCACCCCCTGTCCCGCGAGGGCGCGCAGCCGCAGCAGCGCGCGGTGCTGGAGGACGCGGACGTTGCCGGGGGTGAGCCCGAGCGCTGTGCCCGTGTCCTCGGCGGACAGCCCGTTGACGACGCGGAGCAGCACGACGTCGCGCTGCACGGGGGTCAGGTGCTCGAGCAGCGCCTGGAGGGCGCGCACGTCGTCGTGCAGCACGATGACGTCGTCGGGCGTCGGTGCCGAGTCGACGACGTCGGGGATCTCGTCCTGCTCCAGCTCGGGACGCGCGGCCCGGCGCCGGTGGGCCGTGGCCACGTGACGCGAGGCGATCGCGATGGAGAACGCCTCGAGGTCGCGGACGGGCTCCTGCTGCGCGGGCAGGGCGCGGAAGACGGCGAGCAGCACGTCCTGCGTCACGTCCTCCGCGGTCTCGACGTCCCACAGGCGCGCCCTGCAGAACCGGAAGACGGCAGGGCGCACCACGGCCACGAGGCGACCGATCGCCTCGCGGTCACCGAGCGCGGCCTGCGACAGCCACTGCTCGACCTCGGTGGTGGACACCTGCGGCTCCGTCGTCCTGGGCAACCCTGCACACACGGGACGCCGGACCCCGGCTCTCCCTGCCCACGATGTCGTCAGGAGGGGCCGGTCCCCTGACGCCGCGCGTGCCGATTCACCCGGTCGCGCGACTCGAGGAGCGCTCCGCGCGCCCGCACTGGTCCGTCAGGGTGAATGCGGGACCGGGCACGTAATGGAGCGGGCACCTGCCGCGACTACCGGGGTGAGGGCCTCTTCATCTCGTCCCAGCCCTCAGATCGCACTCGATAGCACGGCCCACAACTGAACAGCTCGCCACACACACCCGAGGGGTGGCTCGGACCGGGGGGTCCCGAGCCACCCCTCTGTGGTGCGCGCGGCGCCGGGATGGAGCACCGCCCGCCGCACCGGGGGGACAGGGCGGCGGGCGGTGCGGTCGGGGGTCAGCGCGCGGAGCGCGCCGGGGCGGGGTCGTGGACCTTCTCGAGCCGCAGGGCCAGGCGCGGGCAGGCGCTGACCGCGCGCTTGGCGTGGCTGTGCTCGGCGCCGTGGACCGGTGCCGGGTCGATGACCGGGTAGCCCCACTCGTCGAGCGTCACGCGCTCGGGCAGCAACTGCGCGCACGTGCCGAAGCCGTCGCACGCGATCCGGTCGATGCGCAGGACGTGGCCGCTCATCTCCACTCCTCACCGGGACGGTCGACCGGCAGCGCGCCGGTCGAGGCGGGGACGGGCAGCACCGCGATGCGCCGTCCGGACGAGCATCGGCCGCGCACGTGGGCGCGCACCTCCTCGTCGAACACCTGGAGGGCGGTCCCCGCGAAGCGCACCGCTCCGTCAGGGTGCCGGCACGCGCCGCGGCCGGGGATGATCCCGATCCGCCGCTGGAGGTTCTTGAGCCCGCTCGAGTTGAGACGTCCCGCGGCGAGCATGTCCATGTCGGTGGCGACGGCGGCCAGCCCGAAGCGGCATGGCCCGCACTGGCCGGCGCCCTGCCCGGCCATCCACCGCACCACGCGCGCGGTCTCGGCCAGGCCGCACACCTCCGCGGGCAGCACGGCCAGCACGCCCGCGCCGGGCACGCCGCCGGACGGGCGCAGCCCGTCGACCGACCACGGCGAGTCCAGGACGCCGCCGGCGGCGACCCACGCGCCGCCGTAGCCGCCCGTGACCAGTCCGTGCACCGGACCGGTCGTGCCGCCGGCGAGGCCGAGGATCTGGCGCACGGTGGTGCCGGTGGGGACCTCGAGGACGCCGGGGTGGCCGACCGCGCCGGTGACCGAGATGAGCATCGTGCCGGGTGCCTCTGCGACCCCGACGCGGCGGAACCAGTCCGCGCCGTGTCGCGCGATGAGCGCGAGGTGGGCGAAGGTCTCGGCATTCGACAGCAGCGTGGGGCGGCGTCGGACGCCGGACTCGTAGACGCGCGGTGGCACGCTGACCGGCAGCGCGACGCCGTCGCCCACGAAGTGCGCGAGCGCGCTCTCCTCGCTGGCGACGTAGCGGGCCGGGGCGTCGACCACGCGCAGCTCGACGCTGTCGAGGCCGCGCGAGCGCCGCTGCTCGGCGGCGCGCTCGAGCAGGCCGAGCGCCCGTCCGCCGCGGTGTGCGGCCACCGTGACCGTCGACGCGCCGATCGACTCCGCGGCCAGCACGGCGCCGTCGAGGACGAGGTGCGGGTTGCGCTGGGCCAGCACGGCGTCCTTGCTCGCCGCGGGCTCGCCCTCCATGGCGTTCACGACGACGACCGGCTCCTTGCGCGCGGTGCGCGCCGCGGTGACCACCGCGTGCATCTTGCGGCCGGTCGGGAACCAGCCGCCGCCGCGCCCGGCGAGCCCGGAGCGCTCCACCTCGGCGACGAGCGGGCCGGCGTGGCCACGCTTGACCCGGCCCAGCTGGGGCGGGGCGCCGTGGACGCTGAGGTGGCGTCCCAGGTCCGGCCCGACGTCGTCGCCGAGGAGCCGGGCGGCTCCGACGGGCGGGGCGTCCGCGGGCGGGTTCGCGGGCGATCGCGTCATCGGCCGAGCTCCATCCTGGCGGGCACCGAGACGACCGGGTCGTCCTGCCGGTGCGGGGTCATGAACCGTGCGGCGACGGCCGCGGCGACCGCCGCGACCATCAGTGCGGCGAGGATGCGGGTGAGCAGCCGGTCGGTGCCGGCGCCCAGCGAGTGGACGACGGCGACGGCCCACAGCCCGTACGACGACCAGTGGATGCCCTTCCACAGCGACTGCGGGATCCGCCGTCGCAGCAGGCTGGTGACGATCACGGCGAGCACGAGGTCGAAGGCGATGGTGCCCAGGCCGATCCACAGCGTGCGGTACGAGGTCTGGAACGGGATCACCGCGTCGACCCAGCCGATCGGCACGTAGCCGTCGACCACCGTCGTCGCGATGTGGACGCCGAGGAACACCAGCGACAGCAGCGAGACGTTGCGGTGCATCAGCGTCACCACGGACTCGGGCCAGCGCGCGCTCGCCCACCCCTTCGTGGTGGAGACGCCCATGATCGTCACGAGCGTGAAGAGGACGAGGGACACCTCGCCGGTGGCCCGGGTGGCCAGCCACAGCGGGTTCATGCCGGGACTCCTTGCGCGTCGGGGGCGGGCCAGCTGCCGAGCCGGGTGATCGAGCCGTCGGTGGCGACGAGACGGCAGGGCAGACCGGTGGTGCGCAGCCAGTCGACGGCGCCGGAGGCCAGCACCACGGCCGCGGTGCTCGCGGTGTTCGCGGTGACGCAGTCGCCCGCGGCCACGCTCACGGTGCGCCACACAGGGTCGACCGGTCGCCAGGTGAGCGGGTCGACGAGGTGGGCCACGGTGAGCCCGTCCGGGGTGGTGCGGCGGCGCACCGTGGTGCTCGACGTCGCGAGGCCGCCCGCGGCGAGGCTGACCCGCTGGGCGACGGCGTTGGCGGACGCGACGCCCTCGCGGTGGTCGTCGGTGACCAGCACCGACCACCCGCCGGCGGGGGAGGGGCCGGCGATCGCGAGGTCGCCGGCGAGCGAGACCAGGGCGCCGAGCCCGGTGGCGCGCAGCACGGCGTCGGCGGCCCGGTCGGCCGCCCAGGCCTTGGCGGTGGCGCCGAGGTCGAGGCGCAGCCCGGCCGGCAGCACCACCAGGGCGCCGCTGCCGTCGCCGGACGGGTCGTCGGTGAGCAGCACGTCGCGGTGGCTGCCGCTGCGGCGCAGGGACGGGCCGGCGCCGCGCAGCGTGACCGTGCCGACGGTGGGATCGACCGCGCCGGCCGTGCGCTCCGCGGCGCGCAGCGCGACGCGCAGCGCCTCGGCGAGCACCGGGCCCACGCGCACGGGCTCACCGGCGGCTGCGTTGAGCCGCGACAGCTCGCTGTCCTCGCGGTAGGTGCTCGCGGCGGCGTCCACCTCGGCGAGCCAGGCCCGCACGACGTCGACAGCCTGCTCGTGCGAGCCCGTGCCGACCGTGGCGACGGTCGCGGTGCCGCCCCACAGGTCGAACGTGGTGCTGCGCGTGGTCATGGTCGTTTCCCGTCCCTGCTCCGCCTCAGGACCCGCCCGAGGTCGCGACGGGCACCGTGGTGGTGGTGCTCACGACCGGTGTGGTCGCCGAGGCGGCGCTGCCGGCGGTGGAGCCCGTGGTCGTGGTGCTCGCCGCCGTGCTGCTGGTCGAGGACGTCGTGGAAGCGGTGGTCGACGCGGCAGACGTGCTGCCGGACGAGGCGGTGTCGGCCGAGGAGGCGAGCACCGCACCGGTGCTCGCGGCGAGGCCGTAGCTGATGCCGGCGGTGGCCACGAGCGCCGTGACGCCGGACATCACCGTCGTGCGGGTGATCCGCGTGAGCAGCGCGTCGCGGCTGCGCGGGGTCCAGGGCTCGGTCATCGCGACCTCCGGTGCGTCTCGTGGTCGTCCCGCGGGGCGGGCGGCGGGGTGCCGTTCGCCGGGGGTTGCGGTCCGGCACGAGGAACAGTGGCAGGGCCCGCTGTCCGGGTCGTGAGGTCGACGTGTGGGCTCCATGAGAGACCGTGCGAGCGACGCGCGCGGCGCTCAGGAACCTCTCCGGACGCTCCGGCCCGGCTGCGCAGCCGCTCACCCGGCGCCCGGGCCCTACCACTGGTGGGCCCGGGCGAGGGCGCGACGTGACGTCCGAGACATGTGACATGTCGATCACCGCTGGGCGCGCTTCGTAGGTACGGCGTTCCTAGGTTGGAGGTGCAGAACTTCCCGTCTAGGGGGCGGACATGAGCACTGCGACACTGGGAAACGGCCGGTTCATGGCGATGCCGGCGCCAGCATCGGAGACCACCTGGGTCAGGGCGAGTCTCGACAAGATCCCCGACGACGTCGCGTCGATGTTCGACGGCGTCGCCGACCGCTACGACGTGGCCAACGAGGTGCTGGCCCTGGGGCAGACCCGGGTGTGGCGCCGCGCGCTCGTCGAGGCGGTGTCACCGCTGCGCGGCGAGGTGATCCTCGACGTCGCCGCCGGCACCGGCTCGTCCAGCGAGCCGTTGTCCGGCCGCGGAGCGACGGTGATCCCGTGCGACTTCTCGCCCGGGATGCTGCTGGTCGGGCACGTGCGCCGGCCGGCGCTGCCCTTCACCGCTGGCGACGCGCTGCACCTGCCGTTCGGCGACTCGGTGTTCGACGCGGCCACCATCTCCTTCGGCCTGCGCAACGTCGTGGACCCGATCACCGCGCTGACCGAGCTGCGGCGCGTGGTGCGCCCCGGCGGTCGGCTGGTGGTGTGCGAGTTCAGCCACCCGCGCCGCCGGCTGCTGCGCAAGCTGTACTCGGAGTACCTCATGGGTGCCATCCCGTCGGTGGCGCGCGCGGTCGCGAGCAACCCCGACGCCTACGTGTACCTGGCCGAGTCGATCCAGGCCTGGCCGGACCAGGCGACGCTCGCGGAGCGGATCCGCGAGGCCGGCTGGGACGGCGTCGAGTGGATGAACATCCACGGCGGGATCGTGGCCCTGCACCGGGCGCGCCGCGCCTGAGTCGGTGCGCCGATCCGCGCGCGGCTAGGGCGCGTAGACGGCGACGAAGTCGCGGCTGGTGTCGGACAGGTAGCGGTCGACCGGGCGCTGGAACTGCCCCATCTTGTGCGGGCGGACCGTGCTCGGCGTCGGGTGCGAGTACCACATGTACGACACCCAGGCGACGTTGATGTCGAGCTGCATGGCGGTGACGGCGCCGGCCCGCTGCAGGACGTCGGCCAGGTCGGCCACGGACATCGCGTCGCCCATGGCGTACACGAGGTCGCCCGAGGCGGTCACGCCGATCCCGGAGCGCCACACGTTGGCCGCGCCGCCGATGGTGGCACCCCACGTGGCCTCGACGTTGGCGTTGACGTCGCCCGCGACCTTCCCGTTGGTGATGAGCGGCTTGAGGTTCTGCCGGACGAACGCCACCTGGGGCGTCATCGACACGTCCTGGCCCCAGGTGCCCACCGTCGCGTGGCCGTCCTTGTAGATCACGAGGGAGGCGGCGCCGTCGGTGAGCGTGCCCACCGTATGGCCGTGGTCGTAGTAGCCCCCAGAGATGTCCTTCAGCTTGAACCCGCTGTTGAACGTGGCGACGAGGTTGGGGAACGCGCTCGGCGGCACGAGGTCGGGCTGCGACATCCCCGACGTGCCGGGGTCCTGGAAGCCGGGGTGGAGGACGAAGCGCAACGTGTGGCTCATCCATGCGACGCCGGTGAGGTACGAGGTGTGCACGCTGTCCGGCCGCACGTAGGTGACCTGGATGAGGTCGCCGGTCTTGCGCTTCACGACCGGCACGTACACGCCCTCGCCGGCGAGCGCCGGCGACACCGGCGGCACGATCGGGGCCTGGAGGGGGATGGTCGGAGCGGCGGTGTGCGTGGCGGCGGGCGCGCCCGCGGGCGACTGGGTCTCCTTGGCGCCCGCGGCGAGCTGCGAGGTGTCGGGCGTACCGCCGGTGGCCGGCGGGCTGAGCCGGTACTGGATGTTCTCCGCCAGCGTCACCACCGGGCCGAGGTAATGGTCGCGGGCCCACTCGGCGAGCTTCACCGAGGTGCCGTCGTTCCCCGGTGCGCGCAGCGCGGTGAGGATCGACCACGAGGTCGCCACCACGAGCACCGCGACGGCGAGCACCACGGTGCGCCGCACCCAGTACACCCAGGCGGGACGGCGCCTGCGGGAGTAGGAGCTCGTGCGTCGGCGCAGCACTCCGGCTCCTGTCTCTCGTCGGGGCACGATCGTGCCCGCGGCCACATCAGAGACCAGGACCCGGGCCCGGCACAACTCCAGAACCGGTGCGCAGACCGATTCATAGGGCGCTCACATGATGCTCACACCCGATGCGGCACGGCGAGGTCCAGGATGACGCCGATGTCCAGGACCGTTCCCACGCCACCGGCCACCGGCGGCGCCGTGCCCGAGCCCCCCGCGCCACTCGAGGACGCCGCGACGCCGACGCCGCCCGCGGTGGTCGGACCCGCTCCGACGGTCGAGCCCTCCGGCCCGGCCCCGCACCGCCGGCGGGGCCGCGTCGCCGCGCTCGTCGTCGCGCTGCGCCCGCGGCAGTGGGTGAAGAACCTGCTCGTGTACGCCGTGCCCCTCGCTGCGGGGAAGCTCGGCGACCGCGACGTCGTCGCGGACACGACCGTGGCCTTCCTGTGCTTCTGCGCGGTGGCGAGCGCGACGTACCTGCTCAACGACGTGCGCGACGTCGAGGCCGACCGCGCCCATCCCCGCAAGCGGCTGCGACCGATCGCCGCCGGCGAGCTGTCGAGCCGTGCGGCTGTCGTGTGGGCGGTGCTGCTGGCCGGTGCCGGGCTGCTCGGCGCGGCCCTGTCGACCTACCCCGGGTTCCTGGTCACGCTCGCGGTCTACCTCATCGCGACCCTCGCGTACTCCTACGGGCTCAAGCACGAGCCCGTGATAGAGCTGGCGGTGATCGCCGCCGGGTTCGTGCTGCGCGCCATCGCGGGCGGCACGGCGACGGGGATCCCGATGTCGCCGTGGTTCCTCACCGTGGCGGCGTTCGGCTCGCTGTTCATGGCCGCGGGCAAGCGCTACTCGGAGTACGTCCAGCTGGGCGAGGAGGGGCGTGCCGCGCGCCCCGCGCTGGCGCGCTACACGGCGACCTACCTGCGCTTCGTGTGGTCGCTCGCTGCGGCCATCGTCCTGACCGCCTACTGCCTGTGGGCCTTCCAGCTCTCGGTGCGCGACCGTGGCGCCGTGCCGCTCGCGGCGTGGTCGGTCGTGCCGTTCATCCTCGCCGTGCTGCGCTTCGCGCTCGACGTCGACCGCGGCGACGCCGGCGCCCCCGAGGACATCGCCCTCGGCGACCGCGTGCTCCAGGTGATCGCCGTGGTGTGGCTGGTCATGTTCGCCCTGGGCTCGGCCGGCATCTGATCCGGCCGGCCCGCGCGCTCAGCCGCAGAGGGGCTGCGCGCCGTAGCGCCCCAGCGCGCACCGCGGCATCGGCGTGCCGGTGGTGGCCGCGCGCACGAGCAGTCGCACGCCCGCCACGACGGCGTCCGGGCGGTCCTGCTCGATGACGTGCGCCGAGCGCCGCACGACGACGTAGGCGGAGTCGGTGGACAGCCCGGCGGCGGCGCGCTGGTGGGCTCTCCAGTCGTCGAGGTCGCCGGCGGAGGCGCCGTACGACGGACCGACCCACCGGTCGCGGCCGGGGTCCTGCGCTGCCTCGACCAGCAGCGGCAGCGAGCCGCGGTGCAGCCGCGCGGCCGCGGCGGACGACACGACCATGTCGATGCGGTCGCCGCCCTCGTGCCAGTACGGCGAGAGGCGGTCGTAGGGGGCGACCCCCTCGATGAGCGCGAGCCCGACCACGCGCGCCGGGTGCCGGGCGGTGAACGCGCGGGCGACCAGGCCGCCGTAGGAGTGGCCCACCACCACCAGCGGGCCGGTGACGCCGACCTGCTGGAGGGCCGCCGCGAGCTCGTCGGCGTGCCGGCCGGCGTCGACCGTGCGGTGCGGCGAGCGCGGCGGGCTGCCGCCGAGCCCGGGCCGGTCGAGCACGCAGGTGCGCGTGGTGCGCGCGAACGGGTCCAGCACGCGCGACCACATGCGGTGGTCGGCCCCCAGCCCGGGGACGACCACGATCGTCACCGGGCCGCTGCCGGCGCACTCGATCCACTGCGTGACGCCGAGGGCGCGCACGCGGTGCTGCTCCCAGTCCGGGGCGGCGGCCCCCGGGCGCTGCACCCGGGGTGGCGCGGCCGGACTCGGGGCGGGCGCGCTGCCGGCGGCCGCGGCGAGCACGAGGGGCAGGACACCGGCAGGGGCGGTGCTGGGGGTGTCGTCGCCCATCCGGGCTGTGCCGCTCGTGGCGGCGAGCAGCGCAGCCAGCACGACGGCGGCCGCCACGACGCGCAGCGCGGCTCGGGCGCGGCGTGCGGTCATGGCGACCACGGTAGCCGCGGCCCGCTGCGGGGACGGGCACAGGATCTCTCCGCGGCCTCACACGTTCGTCACAGGTACGACCAGCAGCATGCAACCATGCCGCAACCGCGCGTCCTGGCGAGCGCCCGCGCCGGCGCCCTCGCGGCGCTCCTCCCGCTGCTTGCCGCGTGCGCCGCGGCCGCCTCGGCCGCGCCGCCGCCCGGCAGCGCGGCGGCGGTGGCCCCGGCCGCGCCCGTCGCGGTGTCGGCGTCGGCACCCTCGGTGTCGGCCCCCGCCGCACCCGGCGCACCCGCGGCCCCGGCGCGCCCGGCCGTGGTGACGCGCACCCCGCCGCACGGGCTGCGGTGGGCCGCGACGGCCTCGCCGGCCGTGCGCCTGGCCACGGAGTACTCCGGCTCCGTCTCGCTCATGTGGATGGACCCTGCCCGGCTGCGGTTCCGCTTCGTGCCCGGGTACTCGATCCCCGAGGGCAGTCCCGTGACGACCGCCGACCGCACGCCGTCCACCTGGACCGCCCACCTCGTCGCCGCCTTCAACGGCGGGTTCAAGCTGCGCGACCACGTGGGCGGCTACTACTACCGCGGCCGGACCGTGTCGCCCCTGCGCACCGGTCTCGCGGCGTTCGTCGTGCGCCAGGACGGCACGCTCTCCGTCGGCGTGTGGGGTCGCGACCTGCGGATGTCGCGCAGCGTCGTCGTCGTGCGGGAGAACCTGCGGCCGCTGGTGGACCACGCCGTCGTGACGGCCAGCCCGTCGGACTCCGCGAGCACGTGGGGGATCGCCAACGGCGGCCGGCCCCTCGCCAACCGGACGGCGCTCGCGCGGCTGCCCGACGGGTCGCTGGTCTTCGCCTACGGGCACGACGTCACGGCGCTGACCCTGGGCCGGGCGCTGGTGCGCGTCGGCGCGGTGGAGGCGGTCGACCTCGACATGAACATCTCGTGGCCCACCGGCTTCGTCTACCACCACACCGGCTCGGGGCTGGCCGGCGCCCGGATCAACCCCGGCGTCGTGCGTCCGCCGTCGACCTACTTCCACCAGTTCTACAAGGACTTCGTCGCGGTGGAGAGCCGGTGACGCCAGGCACCGACGAGCTGCTGCACGGGTGGGGCGGCACGGCGCCGAGCCGTGCGCACGTCGTGCATCCGGGCACCCTCGAGGAGCTCGCCGCCGTCGTCGCCGACGCGGGACCGCGCGGCGTGCTGGTGCGCGGCGCCGGGCGCAGCTATGGCGACGCCGCCCAGAACGGCGGCGGCACGGTGCTCGACCTGTCGGCGTTCTCGTCCGTGCGGGTGCTCGACGACGGCGACGTGGTGGCCGGTGCCGGGGCCGTGCTCGCGCACCTGGTGCCCGTGCTGCTGCGCCGTGGACGCTTCCTGCCGGTCACGCCCGGCACGAGGTACGTCACGGTCGGCGGTGCCGTGGCCGCCGACGTCCACGGCAAGAACCACCACGTGGACTCCTCGTTCGGCGCCCACGTGCGCCGCCTCGACCTGCTCACGGCCGACGGCACGCTGCGCCGGCTCTGCCGCGACGGGTCGCCGGCGGAGCAGCGGCTGCTCGACGCGACCCTGGGCGGCATGGGGCTCACCGGTGCCGTGACCGAGGTGCAGTTCGGCACCGTCCCCGCGCCCACCGCCTCGATCCTGGTCGACACCCACCGCGCGGACGACCTCGACACCGTCATGGCGCTCATGGCCGAGGGCGACGACCGGCACCGGTACTCCGTCGCCTGGGTCGACGGCACCGTGGCGGGCGCCCGGCTCGGCCGGGGGGTCGTCACCTTCGGCGACCACGCCCCCGAGGGCGACGGCGACCCCCGGCACCGCACCCCGCCGCCCGGCGAGCCGCGGGTCGGGGTCCCCCCGCTCCCCGTGAGCCCGCTGCACCGCCACGCGGTGGCCGCCTTCAACGAGGCGTGGTTCCGCCGCGCCCCCCGGCGCCGGATCGCGGAGCCCACGCCGCTCGCCCCGTTCTTCTACCCGCTCGACGCCGTCGGCGGCTGGAACCGGCTCTACGGGCCCTCCGGGTTCCTCCAGTACCAGTTCGCGGTGCCCGACTCCGGCGCCGCGATGGTGCGCCGCACCCTCGAGCAGCTGCGCGCGCTCCGCGTGCCCGCGTACCTGACCGTGCTCAAGCGGTTCGGGCCGGGACGCGATGCGTCGCCGCTGTCGTTCCCCATGGCCGGCTGGACGCTCGCCGTCGACGTGCCGGCGCGCGACGCCGCCCTGGCCCGGGCGCTCGACCGGCTCGACGAGCAGGTGCTCGAGGCCGGCGGGCGGCTCTACCTGGCCAAGGACTCCCGCGCCGTGCCGGCCACCATCGCCGCGGGCTACCCGCAGCTGGACCGGTTCCGCGCCGTGCGCCGCGACGTCGACCCCGACGGCGTGTTCGTCTCCGACCTCGCCAGGAGGCTCGACCTGTGAGCGACGCCCTGCACCGACCCAGCTCCGTCCTTCTCCTGGGCGGCACGAGCGACATCGGTCTCGCCACCGTGCGCGCCCTCGCGTCGCCGGCCCTTCGCCGCGTGGTGCTCGCCGCGCGGCCCTCGCCGGCGCGCGACGCGGCCGTCGAGCAGCTGACCGAGGCCGGCGTGCCCGAGGTGTGCGTGCGCGACTTCGACGCGGCCGACACCGCGTCGCACGCGCAGGTGCTGGACTCCGTGTTCGCCGGACCCGACGTCGACGTCGTGGTCGTCGCCTTCGGGGTGCTCGGCGAGCAGCGCGAGCTCGAGGAGGCGCCCGACCTCGCGGTGGAGCTCGCCCGGGTGAACTACCTCGGCGGGGTGTCGTCGTGCCTGCTGGCCGCGCAGCGGCTGCGCCGCCAGGGCCACGGGTCGATCGTGGTGCTCTCGAGCGTGGCCGGCGACCGGCCGCGGCGCTCCAACTTCGTCTACGGCTCGTCCAAGGCGGGGCTGGACTCCCTGGCGCGGGGCCTGGCCGACAGCCTGCGCGGCACCGGTGTCCACGTGCTCGTCGTGCGGCCCGGGTTCGTGCGCTCGTCGATGACCGAGCACCTCGACCCGGCGCCGCTGGCGGTGACGCCGGCCGACGTCGCCGCGGCCGTCGTCGACGGGCTGCGCCGCGGGTCGACGGTGGTCTACGTGCCCCGCGTGATGCGCCTGGTGATGACCGGCCTGCGCCACGTGCCCGGCCCGATCTTCCGCCGCCTCCCCGTCTGACCCGAGAGGTCAGCCGGCGCTGGCGGCGAAGGTGCGCGCAGCCCGGCGGCTCCACGTCACGAGGCTCAGCACCCCGATCGCGATCTGCGGCACGAACGACGACGCGCGCCACACCAGGGTGGCCGCCGTGGCGGCGCCCTCGTCGACCCCCATCGACACGAGCAGCTGGATCATGAGCGCGTCGACGGTGCCCAGGCCCCCGGGCGTGATCGGGATCATGATGCCGATCTGGGCCACGGCGAACGCCCCGAACGCCACGAGGATCGACGTCTGGGTCGAGGACCCCTCCACCCCGCGCAGCGCGGCGAAGAAGATGAGGAACTGCGTCACCGACACGCCCACCTGAGCCGCGGTGATCGCCGCCCACCGGCGCGTGACCAGGTCGACGATGTCGCCGCGGAACTTCAGCACGGTGGCCACGCCGTCGAACTCGGTGCCCGGGCGGAACCGGCGCAGCAGCGGGGCGGCGAGACGGGTCGTGAGCGCCCCGATCCGCTCGGCGAGCCGCGCGCTGCGCATGACGAGCGCGAAGACCACGATCATCGTGACGAGGATCGCGAAGCCGACGACGCCGATGTAGATGTAGGCCCCGACGTCGGCCGCGCCGGACGCCCACATGCTCAGCAGCCCGAACACCGGCAGGCCGAGGGTGACGAAGATGCTCCACACGCCCACAGCGCCGATCGCCGCCGTCGCGACCGTGGGCGGCACCTCGTAGGAGGCGAGCATCGCGTACTGCACGCCGAGGCCGAAGGCACCGCCGGCGGGGATGCCGTTGCTGATCGCGAACGCGCCCTGGTTGAGCTGGAAGGCGCGGGGATAGCTCAGCCCCGGCGTGGCCGCCACGAACGGCAGGCCGTAGACGCCGTTGTAGACCACGACCGCGAGCACGATGAGGGCGATGTCGAAGGCGGTCATCGCCTGGATCGCGGTGAGCGCGTCGGCGTAGGAGCCGATCTGCGGGATGACCTTGACGAAGATCAGCACCAGCGCGACGACGCCGATGATCGCGCCGATGGTGGTCTTGCGCTTGTCCAGCGCAGGACGGGGGGCGGCGTCGCTCATGCGGGGGAGCCTACGGCGTGCGCCGCAGCCAGGTCCCGGTTCACGGCACTCCGTCGGCTCGACCAGCCACCGACCGCGGTGCGGGTGGCAGAGTCGGGGGATGGACCTCGACGCGACGGGCTGGACGCGGGCCCTGGGCGCCGAGCCGTTCGTCGACCTGGTGTCCTTCCGCGCCGACGGGTCCGCGGCGCACACCCCGGTGTGGGTGAGCGGTGACGACGAGCTGCTCTACGTCTCGACGTTCCGGCACTCGCACAAGGTGCGCCGCATCCGGGCCGACCCGCGGGTGGCGGTGGCCGCGTGCGACGGGCCGGGGCGGCTGCTGCCAGGGGCGCGCTACGTGGCCGGGCGCGCCACGGTGCTCGACCGCAGCGAGTTCCGGCCCGGCGTGCGGGCCCACCGGGCGAAGTACGGCCGGCACTTCTCGCTCATGTGGCCCGCGCGCTGGCCCCTGCGGCTGGTGGGACGCCGGCGCGTGTGGCTGCTGGTCCGGCTGACCCCCGACGCGGAGCTGCCCGAGATCGAGCCGCCTCACGTCGACGGCGCCTGACGGCGGTCCTAGTCGCCGGTCTGGCCGTCGATCCGCTCGCGCAGCAGGTCGGCGTGCCCGTTGTGCCGGGCGTACTCCTCGATCATGTGCAGGTAGACCCAGCGCAGGTCGAGCTCGTTGTCGCGACGGGTGCGGAACCGCTGCTCGAGCGGCAGGCCGTAGGCCGCGGCGTCGGCGTCGACGCACTCGCGCTCGAAGACGGCGAAGACCTCCTCGGCGGGCAGCGAGCCCAGGTCGTCGAAGTCGGCGCCCGTCTCGTCCGGGTCGAAGAAGCAGGCCACGTCCTCGCCGCGCAGGTTGATGCGGAACCACCAGCGCTCGACGTCGGCCATGTGCCGCACCAGGCCGAGCAGCGAGAGCGTGGAGGGCTCGACGCTGCGCGTGGCGAGCTGCTCGTGGGTGAGGCCCGCGCACTTCCACAGCAGGGTCTGGCGCTGGAAGTCCAGCCAGCCCTGCAGGCTCTCGCGCTCGGTGCCCAGGTGGGGCGACGGGGCGCGCTCGACGGCGGGTGCGGTCCAGGTCATGGGTCCTCCTCGGCGGTCGGGACCATCCTGGCGCCTGGAGGGCGTCCGACGTCGGTCGAGCGTCGACCTGGCGGACGTACGTCGCGCGGGGGCGCGACTCAGTGGTGGCTGCCCCCGACGGGGGCGGGGCCGGGCACGCGGGAGGCCGGGTCGGGCTCGGGGGCCGAGTCGAGCACGTCGCGCAGCCCGAGCACGGGCAGGTCGTCGTCGCCCGCCGACTCGTCCTCGCCCGGCGTGTCCGGCCCGGACACGGGAAGGGTGAGCCGCACCCGGGCGCCCGGCCCGTCGGTGCGGTTGCCCACCTCGACGCTGCCGCCGTGCGCCTCCACCACGGCCTTGACGATGGCCAGGCCCAGCCCGCTGCCCCCGGTGGCGCGCGACCGGCTGGCGTCGCCACGGGCGAAGCGCTCGGTGACCCGGGGCAGCAGCGAGTCCGGGAAGCCGGGGCCGTCGTCGACGACCTCGAGGTGCACGAGGTCGCCGTCCTCGAGGATCGAGGCGACCACCGACGTCCCCGCGGGCGTGTGCGCCCGCGCGTTGGCCAGCAGGTTGCCCACCGCCTGGTGCAGGCGTAGGGGGTCGCCGACGACGACCACGGGGTCCTCGGGCCCGGCGGCGGCCCACGAGTGGTCCGGGCCCGCGGTGGCCGCCTCGGCCAGCGACTCGGCCAGCAGCGCGTGCAGGTCGACGGCCTCGCGCGCGAGCGGGCGCTGCTCGTCGAGCGAGGCGAGCAGCAGCAGGTCCTCCACCAGCATGCCCATGCGGCTGCTCGCGGCCTCGATGCGCTCGGCGGCGTGCAGCGACTGGCCGGGGTCGGTGCCGGCCCCGCGGCGCATCAACTCGGCGTAGCCGCGCACCGCGGCCAGCGGGGTGCGCAGCTCGTGACCGGCGTCGGACACGAACCGGCGCAGCCGGTCCTCGGTGTCGGCCCGCGCCTGCAGCGAGGTCTCGACGTGGTCGAGCATCGCGTTCACCGCCAGGCCCACCTGCCCGACCTCCGTGGTGGGGACAGGGTCCGGCACGCGCGCCGGGATCGCCACGTCGCCGGAGTCGAGCGGCAGCCGGGCCACCTCGGCCGCGGTCTCGGTGACGTCGCGCAGCGGCCGCATCGACCGGCGGATGAACCAGGCCGCCACGAGCCCGGCCACGAGCAGCGCGAGGCCCATCGCGACGAGCTCGACGAGCAGCAGCCGGCCGGCGACCTGGTTGGCCCGCGAGGTGGGGATCGCCGCCACGGCGGTGTAGCGGTCGGTCACCTGGCCGGTGCGCAGGTCCGTGACCACGACGGGCACGGCCACCGCGCGGCTGGTGCCCAGTGCGTCGAGGCTGATCGTGACGGGCCCGACGTCCTGACCCAGCGGCACCGACGCGAGGGCGGCCGTGTCGGACGCCGAGGCCTGCTGCGCCGTGCCGCCCGCGGCGAGCAGCGGCGCCGCGGTGCCGTCGGCGTTGACCCGGTAGAGGCTCGCGCCGGCGGCGGTCCACGGCTGGAAGGCGTCGTAGAGCGACCGGCCGGGACGGCTGTCGACGTCGGGGTCCTGGGAGTTGCCGCCGCCGATGACGCTGGCCTTGCCGGCCTTGAGGCTGTCGTCCACCTGCTCGACCATCCAGCTGCGCACGCCGACGAACGTCGCGGCGGCGACCACGACGAGCGTGGCGGACATGACGGCGAGCAGGCCGAGCACGAGCCGCCGGCGCAGCGGCATCGAGGACCAGGCGGAACGGGCGCGGTCAGCCACCGGCATCCCCGGCGCGCGGGGCCCGCAGCACGTAGCCGACCCCGCGCACGGTGTGGATCAGCGGCTCGCGGTCGGCGTCGACCTTGCGGCGCAGGTAGCCGACGTACTGCTCGACGATGTTGCTGCGTCCGGCGAAGTCGTAGTGCCAGACCCGGTCGAGGATCTGCGCCTTGCTCACGACCGTGCGCGCGTTCTGCATGAGGAAGCGCAGGAGGTCGAACTCGGTGGGGGTGAGGTCGATCAGCTCGCCGGCGCGGTGCACCTCGCGGGTGAGCTCGTCGAGGGTGAGGTCGGAGACCCGCAGCACGGCGCCGCGCTCGTCGAGGCGCCCGGTGCGGCGCAGCACCGCCTGCAGGCGCGCGAGCAGCTCCTCGAGGCTGAACGGCTTGGCGATGTAGTCGTCGGCCCCGGCGCGCAGGCCGGCGATGCGGTCGCGGGTGTCGCCGCGGGCGGTGAGGAACACGGCGGGCAGGTCGGGGTGCTCGGAGCGCAGCCGCGCGAGCAGCTTCACGCCGTCGTCGCCCGGCAGCATCATGTCGAGGACGGCGATGTCCGGGCGCAGGTCGCGCGCGACGCGGACCGCCTCGTCCGCGTCGCCGGCCGTCGCGGTGCGGCAGCCGTCGAAGCGCAGCGCCGTCGACACGAGGTCGGCGAGGTCGGGCTCGTCGTCGACGACGAGCACCCGGATGGGCGCGATGCCGTCGGTGGCGCGCAGGTAGCTCTGGGGGAGGTCGGTCTCCTCGCTGCTGGTCATGCTCATGACTCCTCACCCTCCTCGGCACCCGGCCCGCGGGCCGCCGTGCCGATTCCGTGCTCCGCCCATCCTGACAGTGCCGTGGCCCTGGTGCCGCCATCCCGCGCCCCGCGTCCGGGGCCCGGGACGGCGCCGTGCGTGCTCATGCCGCGTGCCCGAGCGACACGAGGGCCGCCTTGAGCGACTGCGCGAAGCCGTACGAGGTGTAGGACGCGCCGGAGACGCCGGAGATCTGCGAGCTCTGCGCCTGCATGGCCTCGTTGACCAGCATCGGCCACGCCACCTGCGAGATGCGCGCGCTGTGGCCGTCGTTCTGGGGCAGCTGCACCGCGTCGATCCCGGTGATCTTCCCGCCGGTCAGCGTGACCTTGACCTGCACGATCCCGTAGCCCACGTCGATCGCCGCGCCCGTGGCGGAGGTGGTGCCCGAGGAGCCCGATCCGCCCGAGGAGGAGCCCGACGACCCGGACGACCCCGACGTGCCGTGGGAGGTGCCGGCGTTCGACGACCCGTTCGACGAGGCGTGCGAGGACCCGGACGACGACGGGCCGGACGAGCCGGTGGAGCCGGAGGTCGCGGTGGAGCCGGTGCCGCCCGAGCCCGCCGTGGGCAGCGCGACGGCCGACGAGCTGCCGTCCGGGTTGAGGGCGAGGACGGCGGCCACGCCCATGACGGTGCCGGTGCCCACCACCAGTGCGCGCTTCATCGGGCGACCTCCGGGGTCAGGAACGAGTACGTGTCGGGGGAGTGGAAGGAGAACGCCTCGTCGTGGATCCGGTGCGCCGGCACGGAGAGCACGTGGCCGGCCTCGCGGACGGCGTGGACCAGCTCGGTGGGCCCGCACACGTAGATGTCGGCCGAGGCGATGTCGGGCACGAGGAACAGCAGCGTGCGGGCGTTGACCGGGTAGTCGTGCCGGTTGCCCACGAGGTAGCGCACCCGCACGTTGGGGCGCTGCGTGGCGATGGCGTCGAGCTCCTTGCGCAGCACCAGGGCGTCGGCCCGCGGCGCGCGGAACAGCACGTCGACGCGCGCCGAGTCCGGCAGCTCGTCGAGCACCGAGCGGATCGGCGTGACGCCGACGCCGCCGGCCACCAGCACCACCCGGTCGTCGTGGCGCGACTCGGCGGTGAACACGCCGTACGGACCCTCGGCCACGATGCGGGTGCCCGGGCGCAGCCGGGCCAGGGACCGGCTGTGGTCGCCGAGGTCGCGCACCGTGATGCGCAGGAAGCGGTTGTCCGGGCCGGCCGAGAGCGAGTAGGGGTGCGACTGCCACCACATCTGGCGGGTGAGGAAGCGCCAGCCGAAGAACTGCCCGCCCCGGATCTGCATGCGGTCGAGGTTGCGGCCGGAGATCCACACGCTCACCGTGTCGCGCGACTCGCGGGTCACGGCGTGCACGCGCAGGTCGTGGCGGCGCGACCGGACGACCGGGCGCACCACGCGGTAGCCGATCAGCGCCGCGAAGGTCACGACGTACAGGGCGATCCAGATCCAGCGGGCCCAGCGGTGCGTCACGAACTGCTGGCCGATGGTGAGCTGGTGCATGAACGCCAGCGCGATCGCCAGGTAGAAGTACAGGTGGGTCACCCACCAGGTCTCGTAGGCCAGCATGCGGCGGGCGACCCGCCACGAGGTGAGCCCGGCCATGAGCATGAGCGCGAAGCCGGCCGCCGCGGGCAGCAGCCACGGGTACGTGGTGAGGAAGGTCCAGGTCTCCGAGAGGTAGGAGACCGCCTCGCTGGCGGCGTACCCGGCCGTCACGAACAGCACGTGCGCGACGAGGAGCACGAGCACCAGCGGACCGAGCCGCCGGTGCCAGGCGACCATCCGGTCGAGGCCGACCGAGCGCTCCAGCACCGGGACGCGGGCGATGAGCACGATCACGAGCAGCGCGCCGTACGTCGCGAGCAGGCCGCTCCAGCGGCCGATCTCCATGAGCAGCGCGCCGTCGCCCGACAGCGGGCTGCGGGTGGCCAGCTGGATGCCGACGACCAGGCCGAGGCCCAGCCCGGCCAGCCAGAGCGCGACGGTGGGGGCGCGGTCGTACGCCTTCGGGGCGGCCGGGCGGCCGGCACCGCGCGGGGCGAGGCGGCCCGCACTGGGCGCCGTGCGGCGCGCGGCGGTCCTGCTGCTCATGGTGACCACGGTGTCGGGCGAACCTGTGAGGACGATGTGGAACGGGCGATGTCCGGGTGTGAGTTCGCCGGGAGTCCACAGGGCCGTCGGCGCAGGTCAGGGCCTCGGTCCGGCCGGGTCCGGCCCGCTCCCGGGCGGGGCCGCGGGCCGGTTAGGGTCGGGACGTGATCACGCGCGTCGGCAACCGGTGGGTCGTGCTCGCCGTGTCGCTGCTGCTGCTCGGCTCGATGGTGGTCGCGGTCTTCCTCGGGATGCACTGGTACTAGCCGACGGCCGCCGGTCCGGCCGGGACCGGCCGGTCAGAAGTGGAACGGCTTGGGCGGTGCGGCGAGCGAGGCGCGCGGGCAGGTGGCCAGGTCGAGGTTGCCGAAGCCGAGCGCCTCGTCGCACAGCTTGGTGACCGTCCAGCCCAGCTCGGTGCCGCGCCGGGTGATGGTGGCCCGGTAGATGGTGATCTCGTAGCGCGTCGGCGTGCCGTACGCCACCTGGATGGTCCCGACGAGCTGGGCGGTGCCCGGCTGGCCCGGTGCGCTCCAGGGGGAGTCGTAGAGCGCCCAGCGCGAGGGGTCGGACAGCCACAGCCCGCCGTACTGCACGTCGCGCAGCGCCAGCTCGACCAGCACCGCGCGCGCGGACTCCTCCGGAACGATCGCCGCAGGTCGGATGACCTCGGTGACCACGCCCTCGTCGTACATCTCCGTCATGAAGATCTCGGAGTCGGCCATGGCGACGTGCCCTCCCCTCACGCTCTCCGGTTGCGACCGGGACAGCCCGCTCCGCGAGCCGTCGGGGGCTGTATCGGCAGCGCGACCCGCCGGTCCTGAGCGCCATGCCGGGTGAACTGCGGTGCGAGGAGCAGAATACTGCGCAGAGTGATCGATCACTCACGGTGCGTTCAGTCGCGTGGCGCGAGGTGGTGTGACGGGTGGTGCTGCCGGTACGGCCGGGGTTATCGTGAGCGCGGACGTCCCGGGTCCGGGCGAGGCCGCTGGGGAAGGCGACCCTCACCGAGGAGGACCGGCGATGTCCGACCCCACCGGCACGCGCGGCGTGCCCTCAGGCGCGCGGGAGACCCGCGGCGTCGTCTTCGTGCATTCCTGCCCGCGGGCCCTCACCGCCCACGTCGAGTGGGCCCTCGCCGACGTCCTGGGCCGGCCGGTCGCGCTCGACTGGAGCGCCCAGCCGGTGGCCGCCGGCAGCGCCCGGGCCGAGCTGTGCTGGAGCGGCCCCACGGGCACGGCGTCGCGGATCGTCTCCACGCTGCACGGCTGGGGCCGGGTGCGCTTCGAGGTCACCGAGGAGGCGACCGCCCGCACCGAGGGCGAGCGCTACTCCGTCACCCCGTCGCTCGGGGTCTTCCGCGCGGTGGTCGGCGTCCACGGCGACATCCAGGTGCCCGAGGAGCGGCTGCGCGGCGCGCTGGCCCGGGCCGCGCTGTCCGGCACGCCGCTCGAGGACGAGGTCTCCCGCCTGCTCGGCGCGCCCTGGGACGCCGAGCTCGAGCCCTTCCGCTACGCCGGCGACGGTGCGGCCGTGCGCTGGCTGCACCAGGTGGTCTCCTGACGGCGCCGCCCCGGACCCCTCCTCCCTGAGGGAGCGCGACGGCCCCTCGCCATGTGCGGCGAGGGGCCGTCGTGCGTCGTGCCTCGTGGGGGAGTGCTACAGCGGGATGTTGCCGTGGTGGCCGCGCACGTCCGGGTCGGCGGCCAGGGCGTCGGCCAGGGCGCGGGCGAGCGCGGTGCGGGTGCGGCCCGGCTCGACCACCTCGTCGACCACGCCGATCGCGACCGCCTTGTCGACCCCGCCGGCGATGCGGGTGTGCTCCTCGGCCAGCTCGGCCTCGACCTCGGCGCGCGCGTCCTCGGGGATGTCGGCGAGCTTGCGCCGGTGCAGGATGCGCACCGCGGCGACCGCGCCCATCACCGCGATCTCGGCGTCGGGCCAGGCGAACACGCGGGTGGCCCCGAGCGAGCGCGAGTTCATCGCGATGTAGGCGCCGCCGAAGGCCTTGCGGGTCACCACGGTCACCCGGGGGACCTCGGCCTCGGCGAAGGCGTGCAGCAGCTTGGCGCCGCGGCGCACCACGCCGTCCCACTCCTGGCCGACGCCGGGCAGGTAGCCGGGCACGTCGACCACGACGACGAGCGGCAGGCCGAACGCGTCGCACATGCGCACGAACCGCGACGCCTTCTCCGCGCTGGTGGCGTCGAGGCAGCCGCCGAGGCGCAGCGGGTTGTTCGCGATGACGCCGACGGCGCGGCCGCCGACGCGGCCCAGGGTGGTCACGACGTTGGGCGCCCACCGGGCGTGCAGCTCGAGCCCGGAGTCGTCGTCGAGGATCCCGGCCACGAGGGGGTGGACGTCGTAGGCTCGCTTCTTGTTCTCGGGCATGAGCGCCGCGAGGTCGATGTCGGGCACCGCGGAGAGGTCGAGGTCGCCGTGGCTGCCGAGCAGCGACGCGAGCCGCGCGCCGTCGTCGAGCGCCTCGCGCTCGCTCGCGGCGACGACGTGGACGACGCCGCTGCGCCGCCCGTGCGGCTCCGGGCCGCCGAGGCGGAGCATGTCGACGTCCTCGCCGGTGACCGAGCGCACGACGTCCGGGCCGGTGACGAAGATCCGGCCCTCCGGGCCGAGGACCACGACGTCGGTGAGCGCCGGGCCGTAGGCCGCGCCGCCCGCGGCCGGCCCCAGCACCACGGAGATCTGGGGGATCCGGCCGGAGACGCGGGTCATGATGGCGAACACCTCGCCGACCGCGTGCAGGCTCTCGACCCCCTCGCGCAGCCGGGCGCCGCCGGAGTGCCAGAGACCCACGACCGGGACGCCGTCCTCGAGCGCGCGGTGGTAGGCGGCGAGGATCGCGCGGCAGCCCTCGATGCCCATCGCGCCGCCCTGCACCGTGGGGTCGGTGCAGAACACGACCACCGGGGTGCCCAGGGCGGTCCCCGTCGCCGCGATGACCCCGGAGGAGTCGACGTCGGTGATGAGCTCCATCGTCCCGTCGTCGAGGAACGCGGGCATGCGGACGAGGGGGTGGCGCGGGTCGAGGTCCGCGACCTCGATGCCGGCGTCGGCGGCCACTGCGGTCATCACACGCTCCGGAATGCCAGGGCGACGTTGTGGCCGCCGAACCCGAACGAGTTGTTGAGCACGATCGCGTCGCCGCCTCGCAGGGTGCGCGGCTCGCGGCTCACGACGTCGAGGCCGATCTCGTCGTCGGGGTCGTCGAGGTTGACGGTGACCGGCGCGATGCGGTGGTGCAGCGCGAGGACCGCGGCGACCGACTCCACCGCCCCGGCGCCGCCGAGCAGGTGGCCGGTCATCGACTTGGTGCCGCTGACCGCGACCCCGTCGGTGGCGGAGCCGAGCACGTTGCGGATCGCAGTGGCCTCGGCGATGTCGCCCTGCGGGGTCGAGGTCGCGTGCGCGTTGACGTGGATGACGTCGCCGGGCGCGGCCCCGGCGGCCTCGATGGCCAGCCGGATGGCGCGGCTGGCGCCCTTGCCCTCCGGGTCGGGCTGCGCGATGTGGTGGCCGTCGGCGGTGAGGCCGACGCCGGCCACCTCGGCGTAGACGCGGGCGCCGCGCGCGGCGGCGTGCTCGGCGGACTCGAGCACCAGGCAGCCGGCGCCCTCGCCCATCACGAACCCGTCGCGGCCCTTGTCGTAGGGGCGGCTCGCGCGCTGCGGCTCGTCATTGCGGGTGGACAGGGCGCGCATCGCGGCGAACGCGGCGACCGTGATCGGGTGGATGCACGCCTCGGTGCCGCCGGCGACGACGACGTCGGCCCGGCCGCTGCGGATCATCTCCAGCGCGTAGCCGACCGCCTCGGCGCCCGAGGCGCACGCGCTCACCGGCGTGTGGATGCCGGCCTTCGCGCCGAGGTCGAGGCCGACCCAGGCCGCGGACCCGTTGGGCATCAGCTGGGGGACCGACATGGGCGAGACCCGGGTCCAGCCGCGCGTGTTGAGGATGTCGTAGTTGTCGAGCAGGCTCACGATGCCGCCGATGCCCGTGGCCACGACGACGCCGAGGCGCTCGGGGTCGAGCTCGGGCGCGCCGGCGTCCGCCCACGCCTCGCGCGAGGCGATGAGCGCGAGCTGCTGGCTGCGGTCGAGCTTGCGCGCCTCGGGGCGCTCGAGCACCTCGAGGGGGTCCACCGCGGCCTGGCCGGCGAAGCGGACCGGGAGCTCGGCGTACCGCTCGCTCTCCAGCATCCGGATCCCGGACCGGCCGGTGAGCAGGCCTTCCCAGGTGCTGGCGACGTCACCACCGACAGGGGTGGTGGCGCCGAGACCGGTGACGACGACGCGCGTCTGCGAGGGGGACATGCGGGCTCCTTGCACGGGGTCGAGGGAGGTGCGGGCGGCGCCCCGGTCGGGGGCGCCGGCCCGTCACGTCGTGGCCTGGGTCAGGCCGATGCCTTCTCGATGTAGGCGACGGCGTCGCCCACGGTCTTGAGGTTCTTGACCTCGCCGTCGGGGATGCTGACGCCGAACTTGTCCTCGCACGCCATGACCACCTCGACCATCGACAGCGAGTCGATGTCCAGGTCGTCGATGAAGGCCTTCTCGGGCGTGATGTCGGACACGGGGGTTCCGGCGACCTCGTTCACGATCGCGGCGAGGCCCTCGAGGATCTCGGGGTTGGACATGGGTGCGGTGTCTCCTTGCTCGTGCGTGCTGGACGGGGTCGTGCGGTCGTGCACCCGGTCGCCTGCGGCCCCGGGGGTCTGGGTCAGGGCAGCTCGACGACCTGCGCGGCGTAGGCGAGGCCCGCGCCGAAGCCGACGAGCAGGGCGAGCCCCCCGCCGGGCAGCTCGCCGGCCTCGGTGAGCCGGTCGAGCGCGAGGGGGATCGAGGCTGCCGAGGTGTTGCCGGTGGTGGCGATGTCGCGCGCCACGATGACGTGCTCGGGCATCTTCAGGTGCTTGAGCATCGCGTCGGTGATGCGCATGTTCGCCTGGTGGGGGATGAACGCGGTGAGGTCGTCGACCGTGATCCCCGCGGCGTCGAGGGCCTGCTGGCACACCTTGGACACCTCGCCGATCGCCCAGCGGAACACCTGCTGGCCGGACATCGTGAGGGCGGGGAACTGCTCGGTGGGCTCGTCGCGGTACTCGATCCACGACTGCGTCATCGTGATGGCCTCGCGCTGGTCGCCGTCGGCGCCCCACACCACCGGACCGATGCCGGGGTGGTCGGAGGGGCCGACCACGACCGCGCCGGCGCCGTCGGCGAACAGGAACGCCGAGCCGCGGTCGTCGAGGTTGAGGAAGTCCGAGAGCTTCTCGACGCCGACGACGAGGACGTGCTCGCTGGTGCCCGTGCGGACGAGGGAGTCGGCCAGGGCGAGGGCGTAGCAGAAGCCGGCGCACGCGGCGGCGACGTCGAGCGCGGGCGCCCCGGTGGCGCCGAGCCGGGCACCGAGCTCGGCCGCCGCGGACGGGGTCTGGTAGGGGTGCGACACGGTCGCGACGAGCACCATGTCGATCTGCTCGGGGGCGAGGCCGGCGCCCGCGAGCGCCTTGCCCGAGGCGGCGAGCGCCATGTCGACCACGGACTCGTCCGGCGCGGCCCAGCGGCGCTCGACGATCCCCGAGCGCTCGCGGATCCACTGGTCCGAGGAGTCGATGCGCGGGGCGATCTCGTCGTTGGTGACCACGCGGGCCGGCCGGTAGGAGCCGACCGAGAGGATCCGGCTGCCTGCGCGGGGCGCGGGCATGGCGAGCGTGTGCGTCATCAGTGGACCGCCTCGGGGTGGAGTCGCACGATCGGCTGGCCGGGGGCGACGGGGTCGCCGTCCTCGACGAGCCACTCGACGACCGTACCCCCGTGGGCGGCGACGATCGGCTGCTCGTCGCGCAGGTTGACCACCGAGCCGACCGCGGTGCCGGCGACGAGGGCGTCGCCCACCTCGCTGCTCACCGAGAGGCGGAAAGTGCCCTTGGCGGGGGACACGAGCAGCCGCCACGTGGGGGAGTCGGACATGTGCGTCTGCGTGGCGTGGCGCTCGATGAGGTCCCACGCGGCGGGCAGGTCGTCCGGCGTGCTCAGCGAGACGGTCTCGACGCCGGGCAGCGCGCGCTTGGCCAGGCCCGTCAGCGTGCCGGCGGGCGGCAGCTCGAGCAGGGCGGTCACGCCCATCTCGGCCATGGTCTGCATGCAGAGGTCCCAGCGCACCGGGTTGCTCACCTGGGTGACCAGCCGGGCGAGCACCTCGCGGCCGCTGTGCACCACGGTGCCGTCGGCGTTGCTGATCACGGGCAGCCGGGCGCTGTGGACGTAGATCGAGCGCGCGTGCTGGGCCAGCACCCTGACGGCCGGTGCCATGTGCGCGGTGTGGAACGCGCCGGCCACCTGCAGCGGCCGCAGCCGCGCCTTCTCGGGCGGGTCGGCCGCGAACGCGGCCAGCTGCTCGAGGGTGCCCGCGACCACGACCTGCCCGGCGCCGTTGCGGTTGGCCGGGGTGAGGCCGTGCGCCTCGGCCTTGGCCACGACCTCGTCCGGGTCGCCGCCGAGCACCGCGGTCATGCCGGTGGGGGTCACCGCGGAGGCCGCGGCCATCGCCCGGCCCCGCTCGCGCACGAACACCATCGCCTGCTCGGCGGTGATGACGCCGGCGCCCACGGCCGCGGTGATCTCGCCCACGCTGTGGCCCGAGCCGGCCGCGATCTTGGCGTACGCGTCCGAGGGGTGGGGGAACAGGCTCAGCAGCGAGACGAGCCCGGCGCCCACGAGGAGGGGCTGCGCCACCGCGGTGTCGCGGATGGTGTCGGCGTCGCTCTGCGTGCCGTGGCCGACGAGGTCGACGCCGGCGACGGTGGACAGCCAGCGCAGGCGGTCCTCGAAGCCGGGCACCTCCAGCCACGGGGTGAGGAAGCCGGGGGTCTGGGAGCCCTGACCGGGCGCGACGACGACGAGCACGGGTCCAGCGTGTCGAACGGGCCGCCGACCTGCGCCTTCGACCTGTCCAACGTCGGCGGCCGAAGTTTGGAGGTTTCCTACAACGCCGGGTCGGCAGCGAGGCGGCCGTAGGCCAGGGCCAGCCGCAGGCTCCAGGCGTCGCGCGGCAGCGTGGGCGTGAGCCCGGTGACGTCGGCCACGCGGCGCAGGCGGTAGCGCACGGTGTTGGGGTGCACGAACAGCTCGCGCGCCGCCCCCTCGAGCGAGCCCGAGCGCTCGAGGTAGGCCGACACGGTGTCGACCAGCGCCGGGTCCTCCTCGAGCAGCCGCGCGTAGACCTCGTCGACCAGCCGGGCCACGGCCTCGGGGTCGCCGGCCAGGGCGCGCTCGGGCAGCAGGTCGGACGCCGCGACCGGGCGGGGCGCGTCCGGCCAGCCGGCCGCCGCCCGGAAGCCCGCCACGCTCTCGCGCGAGCTGCGCGAGGCCTGCGCGAGGCCGGGCACGAGGGGGCCGACCACGACCGGACCCGGCGCGAACTGGCTCACCACCGCGCGGGCGGCCCGCTCGGCGTCCACCGCCTTGCCCAGCACCACGACCAGCCGCTGGCCCTGCACGCCGGTGAGCGCGTCGAGGCGGTGGTGGCGGGCGGCGCGCTTGACCGCCTCGGCGATGGTCTCGGGGTCGCCGGCAGGAGCGTTCCCGGTGACGACGCAGACGCCGGAGACGGCACCCCAGCCCAGCGCGGTGCCGCGGGAGACGACGTCGTCGTCGAGGTCGTCGCGCAGCAGGGAGTCGAGCACGAGGGACTCCAGCCGGGCGTCCCACGCGCCGCGCGCCTCGGCGGCCCGGGCGTAGACCTCGGCCGCGGCGAACGCGATCTCGCGGGAGTAGAGCAGCAGGCCCTCGCGCAGCCAGGCGCTGTCGTCCGGCCCGGCGAGCTCGTCGACGTGCTCCTCGGCCACCTTGATCGTGGTGCGCACCAGCTCGACGGTCTGCTGGAGGGAGACCGCGCGCACGAGCTCGCGCGGCGCCGTGCCGAACACGTCCGCGGTGATCGCCTGGGAGCCCTCCGGCTCGCGGAACCACTGCACGAAGGCCGCGATGCCGGCCTGGGCGACGAGGTTGACCCACGACCGGTCCGCCGCGGACATCGCGGCGTACCACGGCAGCTCGGACTCCATCCGGGCCGAGGCGGCCGTGGCCAGCCGCCCGGTGGCCCGCTCGAGCCGGCGCACGGTCGCCGCTCGCTGCCGGGGGGTCACGTGCGGCAGCCTAGGGCGCTGTCGGGTTCCTGGCCCCGTCGCGTTGGTGGAATGCGACAACCCCCGCTCTGGTTGAATGGGCAACTACTTCGGAAGGACGTCATGGACACCTCCCTGGCCCCGACCGTGGACGTGCGCCGCGCCACGGACCGGTTCTCGACCGACGCGGGCTGGCTGGAGAGCAGCCACTGCTTCTCCTTCGGCCGCCACTACGACCCGGCCAACACCCACTTCGGCATGCTCCTGGTCTCCAACGACGACGTCGTCGCCCCCGGCACCGGCTTCGAGACGCACCCGCACCGCGACATGGAGATCGTCACCTGGGTGCTGGGCGGGGCGCTGGTGCACCAGGACTCCGAGGGCCACTCGGGCGTCATCCACCCCGGCCTCGCCCAGCGCATGTCCGCGGGCACCGGGATCCTGCACTCGGAGAAGAACGACTCCTGGCGCATCACCGGGGGTCCTGAGCACGCCGAGCCCGTGCACTTCGTCCAGATGTGGGTCGTGCCCGACACCGCGGGCATCGACCCGGGCTACGAGCAGCTCGACATCACCGCCGAGCTCGAGCGCGGCGGGCTGGTGACCGTGGCCTCCGGCCTCGCGCGCCACGCCGACGACACGGCGATCCGGATCCGCAACGCGCACGCCGGGCTGCTCGCGGCCCGGCTCGCGGACGCCGAGACGGTGACGCTGCCCACCGCCCCGTTCGTGCACCTCTACGTGGCCCGCGGAGCCGTCGAGCTCGAGGGCACGGGCCTGCTCGGCACGGGCGACGCCGCGCGCGTCACCGCGTCGGACGGACGCCGGGTGAGCGCCGTCGGCGGCCCGGCCGAGGTGCTGGTGTGGGAGATGCACGCCCGGCTCGGCTGACGGCCGGCCCGGTCTGCACGGCTCGTGGAGCGGGCGGGGCCATCGCCCCGCCCGTCACCAGGCCAGCGGCTCGCCGTCGCGGAAGAACCCGCCCCGAGGGCCGCCCGCGGGCAGCGTGGCCGCCCACACGATCCCCTCGACGCCCTGCTCCACCGTGCGCGGCGCGGCCGGCCCGCCCATGTCCGTGGCGACCCAGCCGGGGCACACCGCGTTGACGAGCACGTCGACGTCGCTGGGCACCTCGGCCGCGACGGTGACCGTGAGCGCGTTGAGCGCGGCCTTGCTCACGCCGTAGGCGCCGAGCGTCGGGCCGCCGGCGAAGGAGCCCGCCTCGCTGGACACGTTCACCACGCGGCCGTGCCCGCGCTCCACCATGGCGGGCACGAACGCCCGCATGAGCAGCCACGGCCCGTACAGGTTCGTGGCCATCTGGAGCGAGAGGTCGGCCTCGTCGACGGCCAGGGGGCCGTCGGGCAGGCAGACCCCGGCGTTGTTGACCAGCACCGAGACCTCGAGGCCCTCGCTCTCGACGTCCTCGACGAGCCGCTCGATGCTGGCCGGGTCGGCGGCGTCGAGGACGACGGCCCCCGCGCCGATCTCGGCCGCGGTGGCCGCCACGAGCTCGGCGTCGCGACCGGCCACGAGCACCTGGTAGCCCAGGCCGAGCAGCCGCTCGGCGACCGCGCGACCCAGGCCGCGCGTGGCACCGGTGACGAGCGCGGTGCGCCCGCCGCCGGGACCGTCCCCCGTGGCGGGGCTCACCCGCTGCCCTCCGTGCTGCCGGCGTCGGCGGCCGCGGGATCGGTGAGGCGGTAGCGCTCGATCGCCTCGGCCACCTGCTCGCGCCGCAGCTCGCCGCGGTCGGCCAGGCTGGCCAGGGTGCGCACCGTGATGCTCTCGGCGTCGACCAGGAAGTGGCGCCGCAGCGCCCCGCGGGTGTCGGACATGCCCCAGCCGTCGGTGCCGAGGGTGGCGTAGTCGCCGGGCACCCACGGCCGCACGGTGTCCTGGAGCTCGCGCATGTAGTCCGAGACGCCGACGAACGGGCCGGGGCGGCCGGCCAGCTTCTGGGCGAGGTACGCCGTGCGCGGCTCGCCCGTGGGCTCGAGCAGGTTGTGCCGGTCCGCGGCCAGGCCGTCGCGGCGCAGCTCGGTCCACGACGTCACCGACCACACGTCCGCGTGCACGCCCCAGTCGGCCAGGAGCAGCTCCTGGGCGCGCAGGGCCCACGGCACCGCGACGCCGGAGGCCAGGATCTGCGCCCGCGGCCCGTCGCCGTCGGTCGCGGGGGACAGCAGGTAGAGGCCGCGCAGGATCCCCTCGACGTCGACGCCCTCGGGCTCCGCGGGCTGCGGGTAGGGCTCGTTGTACATCGTGAGGTAGTAGAAGACGTTCTCGCCCTGGCCGTCCGGCCCCTCGCCGTACATCCGGCGCAGGCCGTCCTTGACGATGTGCCCGAGCTCGTAGCCGTACGCCGCGTCGTACGCGACGACCGCGGGGTTGGTGAGGGCGAGGACGTGCGAGTGCCCGTCCTCGTGCTGGAGGCCCTCGCCGTTGAGGGTGGTGCGACCGGCCGTGGCGCCGAGGACGAACCCGCGCGCCATCTGGTCCATCGCCGCCCAGAAGGCGTCGCCCGTGCGCTGGAAGCCGAACATCGAGTAGAAGATGTAGATCGGGATCATCGGCTCGCCGTGCGTGGCGTAGGACGTCCCGACGGCGGTGAACGACGCGACCGACCCGGCCTCGTTGATGCCCTCGTGCAGGATCTGGCCGGTGGTCGCCTCCTTGTAGGCCAGCACCAGGTCGCGGTCGACCGAGGTGTAGGTCTGGCCGTGCGGCGAGTAGATCTTCGACGTCGGGAACATCGAGTCCATCCCGAACGTGCGCGCCTCGTCCGGGATGATCGGCACGAACCGCCGGCCGATCTCGGGGTCGCGCATGAGGTCCTTGAGCAGCCGGACGAAGGCCATCGTCGTGGCCACCGCCTGCTTGCCCGATCCGCGGCGCACGGCGTCGTACGACGAGTCCGGCGGCTGCGGCAGCGGCTTGGCCACCGTGCGGCGCTGGGGGATCGGGCCGCCGAGCGCGCGGCGCCGCTCGAGCATGTACTGGATGTGCTCGTGGTCCATGCCCGGGTGGTAGTAGGGCGGCAGCTTGGCGTCGAGCTCGTCGTCGCTGATCGGGATCTGCAGGGTGTCGCGGAAGGCCTTGAGGTCGTCGAGGGTGAGCTTCTTCATCTGGTGCGTGGCGTTGCGGCCCTCGAAGTGGCTGCCCAGGGTCCAGCCCTTGATGGTCTTCGCGAGGATCACGGTGGGCTGGCCGGTGTGCTCGGTCGCGGCCGAGTAGGCGGCGTAGAGCTTGCGGTAGTCGTGGCCGCCGCGGCGCAGCGACCACACCTCCTCGTCGGTCCAGTCCTCGACCATCTTGCGCGTGCGCGGGTCGCGGCCGAAGAAGTGCTCGCGGACGTAGGCGCCGCTCTCGGCCTTGTAGGTCTGGAAGTCGCCGTCGGGCGTGCGGTTCATGAGGTTGACGAGCGCGCCGTCGGAGTCCTGCGCGAGCAGCTCGTCCCAGCGGCGACCCCAGATCACCTTGATGACGTTCCACCCGGCCCCGCGGAAGAACGACTCGAGCTCCTGGATGATCTTGCCGTTGCCGCGGACCGGCCCGTCGAGCCGCTGCAGGTTGCAGTTGACGACGAACGTGAGGTTGTCGAGCTCCTCCTGGGCGGCGAGTTGGAGCGCTCCGCGGCTCTCGACCTCGTCCATCTCGCCGTCGCCGAGGAAGGCCCACACGTGCTGGTCGCTGGTGTCCTTGATGCCGCGGTCGCGCAGGTAGCGGTTGAACCGCGCCTGGTAGATCGCGTTGATGGGGCCGAGGCCCATGGACACGGTGGGGAACTCCCAGAACTCCGGCATGAGCCGAGGGTGCGGGTAGGACGACAGGCCGCCGCCGGGGTGCGAGAGCTCCTGGCGGAAGCCGTCCATCTGGGTCTCGCTGAGCCGGCCCTCGAGGAAGGCGCGGGCGTACATGCCGGGCGAGCCGTGGCCCTGGAAGAAGATCTGGTCGCCGCCGCCGGGGTGGTCCTTGCCGCGGAAGAAGTGGTTGTAGCCGACCTCGTAGAGCGAGGCGGTGGAGGCGTAGGTGGAGATGTGGCCGCCGACGCCGACGCCGGGGCGCTGCGCCCGGTGGACCATGATCGCGGCGTTCCAGCGGGCGTACTGCCGGATGCGGTGCTCGATCTCCTCGTCGCCGGGGAACCACGGCTCGCGCTCGGGCGGGATCGTGTTGATGTAGTCCGTGCTGCGCAGGCTCGGGACGCCGACGTTCTGCTCGGCCGCGCGGCGCAGCAGCGAGAGCATGATGTAGCGGGCCCGGTAGGGCCCGGCGTTGGCCACCAGCGCGTCGAACGAGTCGATCCACTCGCCCGTCTCGTCGGGGTCGACGTCGACGTACTGCGTCGGGAGCCCGCCGGCGATCAGCGGCTCGCGGTCTCGTCCTGGTGCCATCGGGTGGATCCCACTCCTCGGTCGTTCCGGTCCTGCGCACCTGGGCCGGGTCGCGGCGCGGTACGGCGTCCATCCTGCCGGTTACCCGCGGGTTGCGTCGTACCGGTGTCTCACCATGCGTCCGGTGGGTGCACCCGCGAGGGGGCGGACGGGTGTCGGGGACCCGGCGTCTCGGCGCGACGCGCCGCGCGAGCAGGCCCTGATGCTTGCGTCCGGTGCTGCGGGTCGGCTGGACTACGCCCATCCCCCGACGGGGGAGCGGGCAGGTCCGGCGCTCCCGGACCGCAGGCGAGCCCGGGATGCCGGCGCACCGCCGGCCGCCCGGAGGACGGGACGGAGGACGTCGTGACCGCGACCGCGGACCCCGCGGACGCCCGGCGCGCCCTGGCGGCGAAGCTGGGCATCACCGCTGGTGCGGTGGTCCAGGAGCTGGGCTACGACGACGACGTCGACCACGACGTCCGGGCCGGCGTCGCGCTGGTGTCCGGCCAGGAGCTCGTCGACGAGGACTACGACGACGTCGTGGACGTCGTGCTGCTCTGGTGGCGCGACGAGGACGGCGACCTGGTCGACACGCTCGTCGACGCCATCGCGATCCTCGCCGACCAGGGCGTCGTGTGGCTGTTCACGCCCAAGCCCGGGCGCGACGGCCACGTCGAGTCGGCCGAGATCTCCGACGCCGCCCCCACCGCCGGCCTTCAGGCCACGAGCACCATCTCGGCGTCGCGCGAGTGGCAGGGCACCCGCCTCGTCGCGCCGCGCGCCTCGCGTCGCTGAGCAACGCCGTGCGAGCCGCCGTCGTCGTGGCGCCGTATCACCGCTGCTGACCGCTGGGCGCGCCGCCGGCCGGCGTCAGCCGTCGCGACGGCCGAAGGGCAGCAGCCGCCACACCGCGCCGGCCGCCTGCGTCGCCCGGATCGCCGCCACCAGCGCCGTGCGGCCCGGGATGCCCGGCACCTGCTCCACCACGGGGGCGAGCCGCAGCAGTCCCGGCACGTCGTGCACGGTGAGGTCGCGGCGCGCCAGGGCCGTGGGGACGTCGGCGCGCCCCGCCGCGACGTCGAGCAGCACGCGCGACGACGCGAGCACCGCGGGGCCCCAGGTGCCGTCGGGCCCCGGCGCAGCGTGGCCGACGACCTCGGTGGTCCACGCCCCGTCGCGCGCGGCGGTGCGCACCGAGAACGAGGGCGTGACGGCGGTCAGGCCGGCGGAGAGGCCCTGGCGAGCCGCGAGCGCGCCCACGGTGTCGGCCAGGCCCACCACCCCGTTCTCGAGCAGCTCGTCCGGCGCCGTGGCGCCGGCGGTCTCGAGGTCGAGCGCGGAGGTCGCGAGCGGGTAGGTCGCGGCGTGCAGGAAGGTCACCAGCGGCAGGGTGCCCAGCATCGAGGCCACCGGTGCCTCGAGCAGCCCGTCCGGGTCCGGTCCGGCGAGGAACCCGGACAGCTCGCGGCCCTGCCGCCGCACGGCCGCGCGCACCGCGTCGTCGGGCTCGTGGCGGTGCGCGGCACGCACGGCGTCGACCAGCGCGCCCTGGTCATGCACGCCGCCGGTGCCGCGGCGGGCGTCGTCGAGCAGGTCGGCGAGCGGGCGGTTGTCGGGCCACGCGCCGAGCGGCACGACGACGTCCCGAGCCGTGAGCCCGCGCGCACGGGTGGGTGCGTCGAGGTCGAGGGTGTCGACCAGCGCGGCGAACAGCTCCCACGACCGGGCCACCGCGCGGACGAGCCGGCCGCGGTCGGTGCTGGCCAGACCGTGCGGGCCCGGTCCCCGGTCGTGGGCGGGCGGGGGCTGTGTCACGATCGCATCCTGCCGTGGGCGCGTCCGCCCCACCGCATCCCCCGTCACGAGAGGACGTCGCGCATGTCGGTCGAGGTCGGCCAGGAGGCCCCGGACTTCGAGCTCCGCAACCAGTTCGGCACCCCGGTCCGTCTCTCGTCCTTCCGGGGCGAGAAGAACGTCGTGCTGGTCTTCTTCCCGAAGGCCTTCACCGCGACCTGCACCAGCGAGCTGTGCGCGATCCGCGACGAGAACACCGTCTTCGAGAACGACGACACCGTGGTGCTCGGCATCTCCTGCGACACCGACGCGACCCTCAAGGTGTTCGCCGAGACGGAGAAGTACGAGTTCGACCTGCTCAGCGACTTCTGGCCGCACGGCGAGGTGGCCACTGCGTACGGCGTGTTCCTCGAGGCGCGCGGCTTCGCGACGCGTGGCACGTTCATCGTCGACAAGCAGGGCGTGCTGCGCTGGTCGGTCGTGAACAGCCCGGCCGACGCCCGGCGCACCGAGGACTACCGCGAGGCCCTCGCCGCGCTCTGAGCCCGACCGCTCGTCGGCCCCCGCAGCCTTCCGGATCCCCGGTCTGTGTGGGTCGGTGCGAGCTGGTGCGACCGCGCGCCCGGGCGGCGTCAACCTGGTGCCGCCCGCTGCGCGGGCGGTCGTCGACGTCGTGGGTCGTTCCCGGCGGGTACGACTGCACGGCCGTCGACGGCTCGGCCTCGGGCGCAGCGGGCCGGTTGGCTAAGACCGCGCTCACGATGCCGGGCGGAGCCCCGCGCCCTCCCCGAACGCCGGACGCCGGCGCCCGCAGCGAGCCGGTGCGGCCGGAGCGTGGTGGGGGCTGTCGACGCCCTCCGCCGTCCACAGCCTGTGGACGGCAGATCGGTGAAATCCCTTGGGATTACTGGGGATTGGGGTTGTGCCTGTCGGTGGTCTCCGATAGCATTCCTACATTCGTTCGAACCCCAGCCGGACCTGTGGGAGGTGCCCGATGACCGTCCTCGACGACCGGGACACCACGGGTCCTGCGGGTTCGCACTGGGAGATCTACCTGGAGCTGGGGAAGGCGGCGGTCGGTCCG